>JBIIOB010000050.1:0-9401 GCA_044337125.1 Bacteroidia bacterium | reverse complement strand
TGGAAGAAGAAATCAATGCATTTGGCGTGAATACAAAACATATGGCAACTATCTGTATGCTATCAGTGATGATGGGGCTCCAAATAGTTTTCAAATTATTGACTTAAGTTATTTGCCTGATTCAGTTCATGTGGTGCATGACGATGTTACCATTTTTGAACGTTCTCATACTTTGTATGTAGATGGTGATAAACTGTATTGTGGAAGTGTAACCTATCCTGGAACAGGTGGTCACTATTCAATGATAGTATACAGCTTGGCGGATCCAGCAAACCCAACACTATTAAGAAAATTAAATGACGATGATGCCACCATCAATCATGTACATGATATGTTTGTAAGAAACGATACAGTTTATGCATCTTGTGGTTATCAAGGTTTATTTATTTACAAATACAATGTAGGTGCAAACAATTTTACGCCCATCAACTCTTTAACATCTTATCCAGATCAAGGTTATAATCATAGTAGCTTTTTAACAGCAGATGGAAAAACATTGGTTTTTTGTGATGAGGTTCCAGTAAACATGGCTGTAAAAATTTTGAATGTAACCGATTTACAAAACATGTCCATTGAATCAACATTTAAATCAAACGAAGGAGCTACTCCTCATAATCCATATATTATCGGAAACAACAAATTAGTGATGGCTTATTATCAAGATGGAATTCAAATATTTGACATTAGCAATCCTGCATCCCCTGTTAGAACAGGATACTTCGATACCGATACATTAAAAGGACAAAATGATAATTATTCAAACCCTGCTTACCATGGAAATTGGGGAGCGTATGTGGATTTGCCAAGTGGTAATATTGTTGCAAATGATATGCAAAACGGATTGTATGTACTTGATGCCAATGTTGCTCTAAATGTTCATGAAAATAATACTTTGAATAACAATATTATTTTTATTTATCCTAATCCAAGTTCTGAAAACATTTCAGTATCATTTATGCTGAACAATAGCGATGAAGTTTTAATGGAATTAATGGATTTAACGGGACGAAAAATTAGCAGTAGCCGTGAAAAAATACCACAAGGGAATAGCAGTAAGACCTTATCCCTAAGTGATCTTTCAGCAGGTATTTACCTTTTAACAATCACTGGAAAAGAAGTCCAATTCACACAGAAAATAATTAAAAAGTAACCCATCCAATCCTGAATTGCCATAAAAAGCAATTCAGGAAATATTTCCCCAATCAATACCCTCTCAAACAGGCTATTTCTTCCTAAAAATCTCTCAAATTTACTCGTAATTTTTTCGTATCTTTCGCGCTTAATTTAAGCACATTACAAAATGAGTATTTACGAGAAGTACGAAGCCGTAATTGGTCTGGAAGTTCACGCACAATTAGTCACAAAAAGTAAAGCCTACTCTGCCGATTCAACAGAATATGGTGTTTTACCAAATACCAATGTTAGTCCCATTACTTTAGGCCATCCAGGCACCTTGCCGAAGGCAAATAAAAAAGTGATTGAATATGCAGTCCGTTTAGGATTAGCCTGCAAAAGCAATATTCGTGAAGTAAATGAATACGCACGTAAAAACTACTTTTATGCCGATTTACCAAAAGGATACCAAATAACACAAGATAAAACACCCATTTGTGAAGGTGGTTATATATCAATCAAACAAGATGATGGATCTGAAAAACAAATCAATCTGATACGTATCCACATGGAGGAAGATGCCGGAAAGAGTATTCATGACATCGATCCATTTGATACGCTAATTGATTTAAACCGTGCAGGTGTAGCATTGGTAGAAATTGTAAGTGCTCCCGATATTCGTTCTGGCGAAGAAGCCTATAAATATTTAACCGAAGTTCGTAAACTTGTTCGTTACCTTGAAATTTGTGATGGAAACATGGAGGAAGGAAGTTTACGTTGTGATGCAAACGTTTCTGTTAGATTAAAAGGCGCTAAAGAATTTGGTAAACGTACAGAGGTAAAAAACATGAACTCTATCCGCAATGTTCAACGTGCTATCGAGTTTGAAATTAAACGCCAAATTGAAGCAATTGAAAACGGGGAAGAAATTACTCAAGATACTAGGAGCTTTGATGCTGTTGCAGGAACAACCTTCGTAATGCGTAGTAAAGAAATGGCAAACGATTACCGCTATTTTCCTGAACCAGATCTGCAACCAGTTATTGTTTCACAAGAATACATTGCAAAAGTTAAAAGTACTTTACCACCGCTACCAAATGATTTATTCAAAAAATACACTTCACTTGGTTTATCGGAATACGATGCTGGTGTGTTGACAGACAGTAAAGAGATTGCATTGTATTTTGAAGAAATTATTTCTAAAACAAAAAATACAAAGTCTGCCTCCAACTGGCTTACCGTGCAAGTAAAATCATTTTTAAACGACAATGCATTGCATATTTCTGAATTTAAAATCACTCCAGAACGTATTGCGCAATTGGTTGATTTTATTGATTCTGGTAAAGTAAGTCATACCATTGCTACCCAAAAAATATTTCCAGTGATGTTGGAAAATCCAAGTAAAACACCAGCACAAATTGCTGAAGAAAACGGATGGATCCAAGAAAGCGATAGCAATGCATTGGCTGAATTTGTAAAACAAGCAATTGCAAAATATCCAGAAAAAGTAATTGAATACAAAAATGGAAAAACCAATTTAGCGGCCATGTTTATGGGAGAAGTTATGAAACTTTCAAAAGGTAAAGCTGACCCAAAAATTGCAAATGAACTAGTAAAAGAAATGCTTGATAAAGCATAAAACATAATTAAACTAAAAATGAATTTCAAAACAATTATCGGTGCCCTAGGACTTTTTGCATTTGCATCATGCTCCAACAATAACTCTGAATCAGGATTCGAACTAACAGGAAAATTTACCAATTTCAATGGTGAAACCATCATTTTCGAACAAATGGCACCAGACGGGCTAAAAGCATTAGACACTGCTATTATTGATGAGAATGGAGAAATAAAAATCAATGTAGCTATTCCTGAAAAAGGATTTTACCGACTTAAAATATCTGATAAAAACTTTGCAACTTTTATTCTAGATACCAACGAAAAAGTAACCGTAGGAGGTAATGCTGCTGATTTTGGGAACACCTACACAGTGGAAGGTTCTCCTGATTCAAAATTATTCTGGGAAATCAACCAAGCTTCCATGCAAAATTACAAGAAGCGCGATTCCTTACAAAAAGCATTTCAAGCATTTGTAAATATGAGCCAAATGGATTCAATCCGAATTGACTCTATGAGCAATGCGTTGGAAAAACCATACATGGCACTCGTGGAAGAACACAATAAATTTTTGCAAAGTTTTGTAGAAAAAAACACCACTTCATTTGCTGCCTTAGCTGCAATTCAACAGTTGCCTCCAGAAGAATTTCTCGACACCTATGTTAAGTTGGATGCTGGCTTGTTTGGCAAATATCCAAACTCTAGTTATATAAAAGCATTTCATGATGGTGTTTCTGGTCAGAAAAAAATGGGAATTGGAACTCCAGCTCCTGAAATTGTCATGAATACACCCGATGGTAAACCACTTGCACTTGCATCCTTAAAAGGGAAAGTGGTATTGGTTGATTTTTGGGCAAGCTGGTGTGGTCCTTGCCGAGCAGAAAATCCAACTGTTGTAAAAGCATATAATAAATTCAAATCAAAAGGATTTGATATCTATAGTGTTTCATTGGATAAAGATTTAGATAAATGGAAAGAAGCTATCAAAAAAGACAACTTAACATGGAGCAATCATGTTTGTGATTTCAAATTTTGGCAATCACCAGTTGTAGCTCTATATAACTTTGATGGCATCCCTTACAATGTGCTAATTGATAAGGATGGAAAAATTCTTGCAAAAAGTTTAAGAGGCGAAGATTTAGAAAAAAAATTAGAAGAAATTCTTAATTAAAGAATAGCAATCATGAACAAACTAAAATTACTTCTGGTATTATTTTATGTTACTTTTTCATCTGAAATTATAGCACAACCCTATTTTCAACAGGAAGTAAACTACAACATGCAAGTTCGATTGGATGATGTAAAACATGAATTATTTGCAGATGTAATTATTGAATACAAAAATAATTCTCCTCAAACGTTGGATGTAATTTACATGCACCTTTGGCCAAATGCATACAAAGACAACACCACCGCTCTTGTAAAACAGCAAGTAGAGAATGGTGATACAAAATTATATTATGCCAAAGAAGAAGAAAGAGGATACATTGATTTGCTAGATTTTAAAGTGAACACCAAACCTGTTAAATGGGAGTTACTAAAAGACAGCATTGACATTTGCAAAATCACCTTGAATGAACCCTTAAAAAGTGGAGAAAAATTAAACATCAGCACTCCATTTCATGTCAAAATTCCTTCGGGATCATTTTCTCGACTTGGACACATCGGACAATCGTATCAAATTACACAGTGGTATCCAAAGCCAGCAGTTTATGATAAAAATGGATGGAACTACATGCCTTACCTAAATCAAGGCGAGTTTTATTCTGAATTCGGAAGTTTTGATGTACAAATCATCGTTCCTAAAAATTATGTACTAGGCGCAACGGGCGATTTAGTGAATGGTGAAGAGGAATTGAAATGGTTGGAGGAAAATGTAAGAGCAACCGAAGCAATTGAAAAATTTGATGCAAACGATTTATCTTTTCCTAAATCAGACAGCGCGACAAAAACTTTACACTTCAAACAATCAAATGTGCATGACTTTGCTTGGTTTTGCGATAAACGCTACCACGTTTTAAAAGGCGAAGTAATTACTCCTCATACAAAAAACAAGGTCACTACATGGGTAATGTTTACAAATTCGGAAGGAAATCTTTGGAAAAATTCCATCAAATACATGAACGATGCAATCTATTATTATTCATTGTGGAATGGAGATTACCCATACAAACACTGTACAGCTGTAGATGGAACCATTAGTGCTGGTGGTGGGATGGAATATCCAAACATAACAGTAATTGGAGCATCAGGAAATGCGTTTCAATTAGATGTTGTAATTACGCATGAAGTTGGTCACAACTGGTTTTATGGAATGCTTGGCTCAAACGAACGTGTTCATCCATGGATGGATGAAGGCTTAAACTCATTTAATGAATTACGATACATACGTACAAAATATCCAGATAGAAAATTAATCGGCAATATGGCAGATGGCGTTATTGGAAAAGCATTTGATTTAAGCAGCTACAAACAACATATCCAATACTATTTGACATACCTTATTTCTGGTGCAAAAAATGAAGACCAACCAATAGAAACTCCTTCTTATGATTATACAGAATTAAATTACGGAGGGATTGTTTATTCCAAAACAGCTGTTGTTATGGATTATTTAATGGCTTATTTGGGTGAAGAAACCATGAACAAAGCAATGCAAGAATATTTTAATCAATGGCATTTCAAGCATCCACAACCAAACGATTTTAAAACGGTATTAGAAACTGTAAGCGGTAAAAACTTAGATTGGTTCTTTAACGACTTAGTTAATTCTACAAAAAAATTAGACTACAAAGCTAGCAAGGTAAAACACAATCGTGATGGCTCTTATAATATTCTTGTTAAAAATACGGGAGAAACAAAAGCACCAGTTATTATACAAGGGATTAGAGACAATAAAATTGTAGGCGAAGTTACTTACGATGGTTTCAAAGGAAAACAATCGTTAAGTTTTCCTGCATCGGAAATAGATTATTTCAAAATCGATTACAATCAAGTAAGTCCTGAAATAAATAGGAACAATAATAAAATCAAAACAAAAGGACTATTCAAAAAAACAGAGCCGCTTAAAATTCAATTTTTAGGCAGCTTAGACAATCCTGATAAAACACAATTATTCTGGACACCAGTTGCAGGCTGGAACAACTACAACAAATGGATGTTTGGATTGGCATTGTACAACAATTTACTTCCTCAAAAAAAGTTTGAATTTGAATTAATGCCAATGTATAGTTATACTACAAATGATTTTGCTGGTTACGGACACATTGCTTACAACATTCTTCCCCAAAATAATATATTTCAAAAAATTTCAATTGGAGTTACTGGCACTCGTTATGCCTACTCAAACAATCCATTGGACATGAACTTCAATAAAATTGCACCAGAGATAAACATTGATTTTAAAAAATCCAGCGCAAGAAGTAAAATAAAAAACAACATTCGTTATCGTAATATTTCAATCATAAAGGATACCTACAAAGGAAATTATGATGTCACACCTGCAATTTATTCGTACGACACCTTATCGTATAACTACAACGAACTAACATATACTCTAAGCAACAACAATACAATAACACCCTACAGCATAAGCTTAAATTATCAATACGGAAAACAACTGAATGCTGTTTCAGGATTTAACAATGGTGAATTTTCAAAATTGTCGTTAACTGCTAATTACTCCTACAAATTCAAAAACAAAAACAAAAGTTTTGATGTTCGCTTTTTTGCAGGGACATTTATTGGAACAAGCAAAGCAAATGCTGGAGCATATCGCTTTCGCTTAAGTGGTTTCAGAGGCTATCAAGATTATTTGTACGACAATATTTATCTGGGACGAACTGAAACAGATGGAATTTTAGCAAATCAATTCTCTGAAAAAGAAGGCGCATTCAAATTTTATTCACCAATAGGACAATCATCTGAATGGATTGCTTCCTTAAATTTAAAATCATCATTGGGTAACTTAAAAATCCCTATCAACCTATATGCAGATATTGGAACAACAGGAACTGATGGCATTTTAAATGAAAGCATTTTGTACAATGTAGGCGTTTGTTTATCAATCCGTAAAAACATTTTTGAAATTTATTTTCCATTATTGATTTCAAAAGACTTTCAAGATTACAAAAAAGCAAATGGCATTAAATATGAAGAAACCATTCGCTTTACCTTGAATTTAAATTTGATTAATCCATTTGATTTAATTAGAAAACTAGAACTTTAATTGCAAACAGGTAAGAAAATATATTTTGCATCCGACTTCCATTTGGGTGTTCCGAGTTACGAAAAAAGTTTAACTCGCGAAAAACTCATTGTTAAATGGTTGGATGAAATAAAACAAGATGCTCAAGAAATTTATTTAATGGGCGACTTGTTCGACTTTTGGTTTGAATACAAACATGCTGCACCCAAAGGATTTATTCGCATTCTAGGAAAAATTGCCGAATTAACGGATTCGGGAATACCTGTTACCGTATTTACTGGAAATCACGACATGTGGATGCTTGATTATTTGCCAAAAGAAATAGGCGTTACCATTTATCGTGAGCCGATTGAAAAAGAATACAACGGAAAAAAATTCTATTTAGGTCATGGCGATGGTTTAGGACCTGGCGACAAAGGATATAAGTTTATCAAAAAAGTATTTGCCAATAAATTTTGCCAATGGCTGTTTGCACGCATTCATCCTAACTTCGGAATTGGAATGGCAAATTATTGGTCGCGCAAAAGCCGACTAAGTAATGGTCCAGAAGATGAAAAATTTACTGGAGAAGAAAATGAATGGTTAGTTGTTTATGCGAAAGAAGTATTGCAAAAAAAACATGTTGACTATTTTATTTTCGGTCACCGTCATTTACCATTAGACATAAAACTAAAAGAAAATAGCCGATACATAAATTTAGGAGAATGGGTAAACTACAACACGTATGCTGTATTTGATGGTAACACACTCGAATTAAAAAAATACACTTAAAATTGGCACCGTAGTTCAATGGATAGAATAGAAGTTTCCTAAACTTTTGATGCAGGTTCGATTCCTGCCGGAGCCACCACTTCTACATTCTTGACAATACAAAATAATTAGCTAGAACATATATCGTATACTTTACATGAAAAAGAAAATTGAAATTCTTTCACCAGCAAAAAACTTAGTACAAGGCATGGCAGCCATTAATGCTGGTGCAGATGCTGTGTATATAGGAGCTCCACAATTTGGCGCACGTTCCAATGCAACAAATTCAGTAGAAGACATTGAAGAATTAGTAAAATATGCTCATTTATTTAAAGCACAAGTATTTGTGGTTATTAATACCATTTTGTACGACAATGAATTGGAGGATTGTAAAAATTTAATTCACGAATTGTATCATATTGGTGTGGATGCACTCATTGTTCAGGACATGGCCATTATGGAAATGGATTTACCTCCAATCGTAATTCATGCTAGCACACAAGCAAACAACAGAGATCCTCAACATGTGAAATTCTTGAAAGATGCCGGAATGAAACGTGTTGTTTTGGCCAGAGAATTAAATCTTGATCAAATAAAAGATATCAGCAATGCAACCGATGTTGAATTAGAGTTTTTTGTTTCAGGCGCACTTTGTGTTTCTTTCAGTGGAAATTGTTATATGAGTATTGCAAATGGGGAACGAAGTGCAAACAGAGGTTCTTGTGCCCAAAACTGCCGTCTGCCCTACAACTTAGTCGATGGAACAGGTAAAACATTAATTGCGAATAGCCATTTACTTTCTATAAAGGATTTAGACTTAAGCGACCAATTACCTAATTTGATTGAAGCAGGAATTACTTCTTTTAAAATTGAAGGTCGATTAAAAGATATTGTATATGTAAAAAACAACACCTCTTATTTACGAAAAAAATTAGATGCATTTTTAGAAAATAACGATACGTATCAAAAAGCTTCTTCCGGAAAAACTTTTTACAACTTTGAAGCAGAAATGGATCGAAGTTTTAACAGAGGTTATACCGATTACTTTGTAAACAAACGTACCGAGAAAATTGGCTCTTGGGAAAGTCCTAAATCTCAAGGACAATTAATTGGTAAATTATTGGAAATAAAACCAAATGGCTATGTAATTGAGAATTTTGAAAAACTAAATAATGGTGATGGGCTTTATTTTATAAATGAAGAAGGGATTTCGGATGGTTTACAAATAAATACCATTGTAAACAATGTGGTAGTACCCAATAGCTTTAAACCGGTTAAACTAGGCACACTCATTTTTAGAAACTCCGATGCCACATTTAATAGACTCGTTGAACGTGAAGATAGTGCTATTCGTAAAATTAGCGTGAAACTGATATTTTCTGAAACGAACGATGGTTTTGAATTAAAAGCAATTGATGAAGATGGGCATGAAAGTGTTTCCCATTTAAAAACAGAAAAAGAACTTGCCAAAAACGAAGAAGCAATTGAAAGTACAATCAAAAAAAATCTTTCTAAAACAGGCAATACTCCATTTATTGTGGATGATATAGCAATTACATTTTCTAAAAACTGGTTTTTACCGACTTCTAAAATAAACGAATTAAGAAGAGTTGTTTTAGAACAACTAATCGATACTAGAATAAAAGAATATCATCGTGATGAATTTCAAATTACTAAAACAGATCACCCCTACCCTGTTTCAACACTAGATTTT
>JBIIOB010000412.1:0-2809 GCA_044337125.1 Bacteroidia bacterium | reverse complement strand
GATATTACTAGCAGAATGGGTGCATTTGCAAACTATTCGTATAAACTAAAAATCAATGACGATAATAATTTGTTCTTCGGATTAGGATTAGGTGTTTTAAACAACCGTATCGATTTTTCGAAAGCTGTTGTAAGAGATGGTGATGATCCATTAATGTATTCAACAGCGCAAGCAAAAACAGTATTCAGTGCTGATTTTGGTTTAGGCTATACTTGGAAAAAATTAGAAGTAGGTTTTGCAATGCCTCAATTTATTGGTAACAAAGTAAAATATACCGATAACCAAGGAACAACAAGCTACAACTTAGCTCGTCATTACCAAGGTTCAGTTAAATATGTATTTGATGTTGTGAAAGACAAAGGAATGACCGCTTATCCATTAATCGTGGTTCGTGGGTCTGAAGGTTCAACTGTTCAATACGATATCAATGCAGTGTTCGACTGGCAAAAATTAGGTTGGATTGGTGTAACCTACCATAGTAACTATGCAGTTGCGGCAAGTATAGGTTTACGCTACAAAAATATCAGTGCAGGTTTTGCTTACGACTTTAACATCGGAAAAGTAAAAAACTACATGGGTACATCTTCTGAACTATTATTGGGTTATACATTTGGTGGTAAAAAAGCAGATGAACCAGAGGTAAAAGTAGATGATGGAAAAGATGCTGTGGTTGATGCTGCCATTGCAAAATTAAAAGCAGATTCAGATAGCAGCAAAGCAGAGATGGAACGTTTAAAAGCAGAATTGCTAAAACTAAAATCAGGTGCATCTTCATCTGGCTCTTCTGAAAAAACAGAAAGTTTAACTGAACAATTGATGCGTGTTGCGTCAAGCAATGATTTCGTGGATGACAATGGAATGAGCTTAGGTGCTGGTTTCTACGTAGTAATTGGAACATTTAGCAATAAAGGAAACGCAACTAAATTTAAAGATGCGAACTTAATTAAAGGTTATAATGGAACGCAGGTGATTCAAAACCACAAATCGAAAGTCTATTATGTATTTGTGAAACAATTCCAAAAACAAGAAGAAGCAGAAGCGGAACAACAAAAATACAAAACAGAATATCCAGATGTTTGGATTCAAAAATTAGAATAATAAAAAGCCCCTTCTTAAAACAAAGGGGCTTTTTTATTTACTTTAGCAACATGATTCAATCCTCAACCTTATTAATGGTGCGACCCGCTTCTTTTGTTTACAACGAACAAACAGCAGGCAGCAACTCCTTTCAGAATAAAGTAGAAGATGAAAGCAGCAGCTCCATACAAGAAAAAGCAGCAGCAGAGTTCGATAACTTTGTACTAAAATTAAAAGAGGCAGGAATTGACATTCGTATAATCAACGACTCACCTAGCCCAATTACACCCGATGCTATTTTCCCTAACAACTGGATTTCCTTTCATGATAACAATTGCATCGTTTTGTATCCCATGTTAGCGCCTAACAGACGATTGGAACGAAGAATGGACATTGTTGATGCATTTAAAAATGCGAAAACAACACTTATTGATTTAAGTAAATACGAAAACCAGAACATCTTTTTAGAAGGAACAGGAAGTATTGTTTTCGATTATACCCATAAAATTGCCTACGCAAATGCTTCTCCCCGTACCGATAAAAACTTGTTGGAAGAACTTTGCAAACAACTCAATTACAAAGCCACTATATTTAAAGCGGTGGATAATGCTGGAGCGGATATTTACCATACCAATGTATTGATGTGTATTGGAAATACCTTTGCCGTTATTTGTAAAGAATGTATTCCAGATTTGGAACAATCAAAAAACATTTGCAATCAACTGGAAACAACAGGGCATGAAATTATTTCTATTTCAAGAGCTCAAATGAATTCCTTTGCTGGAAATATGTACCAAGCATTCAACAAAGAAGGAAAATCGTTTATTATCATGAGCGAACAAGCATTCAAGTCTTTGAATGCAGAACAAATAAAAGCACTTCAACAACATGGCACCTTGCTCCACGCGCCCCTTTATACCATCGAAAAATATGGTGGAGGAGGTGCCCGCTGCATGATGGCAGATGTGCGAAATAATTATTAATTTTAGAAAACAAAAACATACCACTATGGCTTCATTCGATATCGTAAATAAAGTAGATGCACAATTACTCGACAATGCAATTAATGTTGCTCGAAAAGAGATTTTGAACCGTTTTGATTTTAATGGTTCCAAAAGTGAAATCAATTATGATAAAAAAACGCTTGTCATCCAAATAACCACCGAAAACGATATGCGCATGGAAGCAATTACCGATGCTATTCGTTCACGAATGATCAAACAAAATTTAAACCCGCTTTGCCTCGACTTTGGAAAGGAAAGTGCTGCATCGGGCATGATGATTCGAAAAGACATAAAAGTAAAAGAAGGAATTGATAAAGAGGTTGCTAAAAAAATTGTGAAGGACATTAAAGATTCCAAACTAAAAGTAAGTGCGCAAATTATGGATGACCAAGTACGTGTTACCGGTAAAAAAATTGATGATTTACAAGATGTAATTGCTTTAATGCGAAGAGGAAATTATGATATTCCGTTACAATTTATGAATATGAAGTCTTAACCATTACCAAATAATTATAGTAAATAGAACACTTAATATTAATAAGTAAAATTTAGATAATTATAGATAAAATATAATGAATACTAAATTTATAATAGTTTTATTTCTTATAATCCTTTTTGGTGGAGAATCAAAAGGACAAGTAAATCTTGTGAAAAATTCTAGCTTTGAACAATATAGCATATGTCCAATTGCATCAATGGAACTTGATAAAGCTGTACCTTGGTTCCAA
>JBIIOB010000411.1:0-2825 GCA_044337125.1 Bacteroidia bacterium | reverse complement strand
AAATCATTTTTTAAAGGAATCCAAGTATATGGTTTTTTTAATCCTGTAGCCAAATTTGTCTTGTACAATGCGCTTTTGCAGGGAGGAGTAATTAATAATATCAATCAAACGCCTGAACATCGATTGTCAGAAAATAGAATTTCTAGGATCATTGTGGATGGTAATTATGGTATTACGATTGTTACTGGAAGATTTTCTATTCAGTTTATCCAATACTTCAAAAGTAGGGAGTTTGATTCTGGTTTTAACCACAGATATGGGAATATATTGCTTACTTACAGTTGGTAGTTTTATTCGAATTTCATTGTTACAATACAGCATAAAGCTCCTTTTGAAACATCCCATAAATTATTTTGATTGTAAATTAAACCCTAAACCCTTTTAATTGTCATAGCTTTGTATAAAAACAATGAGAATTATGGCATGGAATCTGCTAATAGCCTTTTGGAATGACATCCCTCATGTATCCAATACATTATTAATTATAAATTTGATAAAATTGAAATCATGAAAAAAATTGCCGTATTTATTTTTGTTTGGATATTAAACTTAATTTCCATTCAATCGTTTGCCCAAGGTACACAAGCTCCCGATTCATTAGGTTTGCCGGGCGATAATCTTAATTTGTATGCTGTCCTAAAATTATTCCAGGAATCAGAAACGTTGGAAGGTTTTGAAAAAAATTTAAATGCCGAATCATCAAAAATCAACAATCTTGATTTAAATGGTGATAATAAAATTGATTATATCCGTGTAGTAGATAAGGTGGATGGCAAAGTGCATAACATCGTTTTGCAGGTTCCTGTAAATGAAAAGGAAAATCAAGATGTTGCCGTTTTTATTGTTGAACGAAATGATAAAGATGAGGTGATTATTCAATTAATTGGAGATGAAGATTTATATGGTAAGGATTACATCGTTGAGCCAAACTATACTAAGGCCGTTGATACTAATGAAACGCCAAATCCGGGTTATACCAAAACATCATCTTCTACCACAGTTGATGAAAACGGAAACACAACCATCATCAATAATTATACAAGCTATGAAACTGCATCGTGGCCAGTTGTAAGATATATTTACACTCCAACGTATGTGGTGTGGGTTTCACCTTGGCATTATTGGTATTACCCATCATACTGGAATCCATGGACACCGTGGTATTATCACCAGTATTATGGCTATCATTACCATTGGCACCATCATTATTATGGTCATTATCATCATTCACATTATTATCGCAGTCCAGTTGCACGTAATGTTTATTACGGACAAAGAAGATCGGTATCTCCTGTTTATGCAAGCAGAAAACAATCTGGCGATTTTAAAGGAACGTATGCTAAACCAGAAAGTAGAAAATTAGGTTCAGAAGCTTATAAAAATGATAAACCTAAAGGAAATGGTAAACCGACATACATAAAATCGGATAACAAGACGAAGGATAATTCATACAATAAAAAGGATGTTCCAAGAGAAAAAAATAATGGAAATAAACCTTATAACACAAAACCATCTAAAAACAATCCGAGTCATGATTCTGCTCCGAAAGTAAAACCAAGCAAGCCAAACGCAGCTCCCAAAGCAGCACCTCGCAGTTCACCTAGTCCAAAAGGAGGCGGATCTAAAGGAGGAAACTCAAGAAAAGGCGGAAGATAAATTGAAATCCTATTTTAAAAAAATCACCAATGCTTATTATTGGTGATTTTTTATTTTTAAATACATCATTTATTGAAAAGGAGGGAAGGGATTTTGTAAATTGCATGTATAATTTAGGATGATGCTTAGGCAAAATAGAATTCTAGTGCTTGTTGTTTGGTGTTTTTTCTTTTCCATAAATATTGCTTCTGCTCAGGATACAATTAAAATGGAAACGATTCACTCCATTTGGGATATTCCGCATAAAACGGCTAAGCAAAAATGGATGTGGATTCATCGCGCTGTTGCCTATGTTATGGTAAAAGACCGCCCACCATTTTACGACACCACCTATAGCAAATCCTATAAAAAACAATTAGTAGTAACCTTACCGCTCTCTACTCGTTTTATGAAATTTGAATTAAGGGACTGGGCAACTGGAAATCGCTTGCAATATTCTCCTAATCTTCAATATGATTTGGGGGTAAGTGTCAATTCTAAATTCGCCAGTTTTTTGATTAATACAGGTGCTACTTTTTTTGAAAATGATAAAGGGGAAAAAGGTGAAACAGAGTACAAGGATTTTCAGTTTAATTTATATGGGAAAGCCAGAACAACAGATATTAATCTTCAGGTATATCGAGGATTTTATGTAAAAAATTCGGATAAGTACCCTGCATGGGATTCTTCCAATGTGCAAAAATATTCTGTCCGACAGGATGTACAGGCAGTTTCATTTGGATACAATACGTATTATGTTTTTAATTATAAGAAGTTCAGTTATCGTAATTCTTTCGCATTTACTGAGCAGCAATTAAAAAGTGCTGGCTCTCCTTTGATTGGTGGTTATTGGTCGGTATTCACTGTTGAAGCTGATTCTAGTTTAACTGGTTATTATTTTGGAAAATCATTATCAGCTTCATCTCATATTCGAAACGGAGTTGTTTTAAATTTTGGAATTAATGCAGGTTATATTTATACCCTTGTAATTAAGAAGAAATTTTATGCAACAATTTCCTTAGTTCAAGGTTTGGGTTTAGATAAGTCAACATTTGTTTATGCTGATGGAACAACAATCGATAGGAACATTCATTTTGCTTCCAAACAAAATATTCGAATTGCCTTAGGTTTTGATAATGGTCGTTTTTTTTGCAGGGACCATGGGTATGTTTGATTTCTATTATTTTAAT
>JBIIOB010000410.1:0-2830 GCA_044337125.1 Bacteroidia bacterium | reverse complement strand
GTTTACTTTTCTCCATTATATGCACCATTATTTGTGTTAAGAGATACCGTTTGTGTTTTTGATCATTACAACAACGCCATTTTAAAATACAATAAAAAAAATCAGCTGTTGGATTCTGTTTCAATAGATTATCACCACCCAAAAAGTTGGAGAGAATGGAAACATAAAATCATAATAGATAAAGAAACCAATAACGCCTATGCTTTGTACCAAAAAAATGGTTTTTATTATTTAAAACAAATCAATCTTTATTCTGGTAAACTAATTGCATCATATAAGCTTACTAATCAATACGTTGATCAGATAAAAGTGAAGAATGGATATGTATATTATGTATACCGTCCTTTTGAATCCTTGCAAGAACAATTTATTTATAAAGAATTAATAAAAAATGATTGATTTCTGGTTTGGTTTTTGTAAATTAGAGTACTAAAATCAAAACAAATCAAAATGAAAAAAACTGTGTTAGTGTTAACGGTAGCTATTGCTGGTGCAATTACAGCCTTTGCTCCTGCAGTAAATCCTGAATTGGAAATTGGTAAAGCAATTCCGAGTGCCGATGTTAAAATGATGGATGTAAGTGGAAAGGAATATTCTTTGGCTGATTCTAAAGGTGAGAATGGCTTGTTGGTTATATTTTCATGTAATACATGTCCTTATGTCAAATTGAGTGAAGCACGAATTAAAGATGTTGCTTCATTAGCAAAAAAGAATAAGATTGGCGTAATATTGATTAATTCAAATGAAGCACAACGTGAGGATGAGGATTCATTTGAAGAAATGAAAAAATATGCTAAAGTTCAAGGATATGATTTTCGTTATGTACTTGATAAAAACTCAGTAGTAGCCGATGCTTTTGGTGCAACACGCACACCGCATGTGTTTTTATTTGATAAAAAAGGATTGGCATACCGTGGTGCTATCGATGATAACATTAAGGATGTTAATGATGCGAAGGAACATTATTTAAAAAATGCTATTTCAGCTGTTGGTACAGGTACAGCAGTAAAAACAAATTCAACAAAATCAGTTGGTTGTTCAATCAAAAGAGTGGAATAAGATAAAAATTAATTATAAAAAAAGCCCCATTACACTTTTGTAATGGGGCTTTTTTATAATATACCGGATTATTTATCTAAATCTTCGAAGTTTACATCTGAAAATGAATTGCTTTCTGGTGTGTGTTCAGCTCGAGGTTCAATTGCAGGTGAGTTAGCTTTAATGTGCTCGATTGATTCATTCAATCCTTCTAGGAACTTTTCAAAATCTTCTTTGTACAAGAATAATTTATGCTTTTCATAGAAGAACTTCCCATCATCTCCAAAACGCTTTTTGCTTTCTGTAATGGTCAAGTAATAATCATTTCCTTTTGTACTTTTAACATCAAAGAAATAAGTTCTTTTTCCAGCTCTAACAGATTTTGAGAAAATATCGTCTCTGTCATTTCCATTTTTGTCAAATCCTTCTTCCATCGTCATAATTGAATTATTTATCGTTTTTTAGTTATACTGTAAGCAAATGTTTACAAAAAAAATTGCTAAAACAAGCCTTGTTAATAACTTTTGAAAGCTTGTTCTAAACCCTAAAAACGACCAAATGCTAGTTTTTTTCCTCTTCTAGCAATTGCATTTTGTACAAATTGAAATAACTGCCTTGTTTTTCAAGCAATTCTTGGTGTTTGCCTTGCTCTATAACACAGCCATTTTCAATCACAATAATTGAATCTGCATTTTTTACAGAAGATACTCGGTGGCTAATGATAATCGTAGTTTTGCCCTTCATGATACGTTTAAGATTGTTAAGAATTTCTTCTTCCGTTTCCGTATCAACAGCTGATAAACAATCGTCAAAAATGAGCACCTGAGGTTCTTTTATAATTGCCCTGGCAATTGAAATTCGTTGTTTTTGTCCTCCAGATAAAGTAATACCTCGTTCGCCAACAACCGTTTCAAATTTTTCTGGAAAGGCTTCAATATTTGAAAATATGGCTGCATCTTTAGCTGCTTGCTCTATTTTCGATTGATCTTTGTTCCCTATGCCAAATGAAATATTATTTGCAATAGTATCGGAGAACAAAAATACTTCTTGAGGAACATATCCAATACTGCTTCTTAACTGTTCTACATTTTGTGATTGAATAGCTTTTTTGTCTATTAATAGTGTTCCTTCCGAACAATCATAAAGTCGAGCAATTAAATTTGCAATGGTTGATTTTCCTGAACCTGTTTTGCCAATTATTGCAAGCGATTTTCCTTGTTCGATGTTAAACGAAATATTTTTTAAAGCTTGAATTCCAGAATCGCTGTAAGTAAATGATACATTTTTAAATTCAATGGCTCCGCCAATTTGCCCAGTAGAGCTTGCTGTGTTTTTTATTAATGATTCAGTGTGTAAAAATTCATTGATTCTTTTTTGTGAAGCAGCTGCACGTTGAATCAGTGAGGTAACCCAACCTAATGAAGCAATTGGCCAGGTTAATCGATTTACATAAACAATAAATTCAGCAATATTTCCATAGGTTAAACCTTTGTTTTCAATTACCAACATCCCACCAATGTAAATGGTAAAAATGGTACTCAAGCCAATTAACAAAATCATAAATGGCTGAAACAATGACTCTGTTTTTATAAGTGCCATGGTTCTATCTTGATAAGAAATGCTTTGTTTTTCAAAGTTTTTAATGGAATTGTCCTCACGACCATAGGCTTTTAAAACTCGAATTCCTGAAAATGCTTCCTGCGCATGTGTGGTGATGTTAGATAATTGCTCCTGAACTTTTGTGCTCTTTTTATTAATGGTGTTACTAACATAATAAATTGAAATTGCCAAT
>JBIIOB010000464.1:0-2841 GCA_044337125.1 Bacteroidia bacterium | reverse complement strand
AGTAATTGTAACAGGCACTGTTGTCGTACAACTGTTTGCATCCGTAATCGTTACAGTATAAGTAGATGCTGCCAAAGTACCAAAAGTTGGACTTGCCCCAGCTGCACCACCATTTATTGAATAAGTATAAGGAGAAGTACCACCTGTAGGTGCAACTGTTACACTACCATTTGAAGAGCCAAAGCAATTTACATTTGTTTGAGCAGTAATAGCGCCTGTTAATACTAAAGGTTGAGTAATTGTTACTGGAACTGTTACAGTACAACCGTTTGCATCTTGAGCAGTTACAGTGTAAGTGCCTTGCGTCAAGGTAGCAAATGTACCACTACTTTGTAAAGCACCTCCATTAATTGAATAAGAATAAGGAGCCGTTGAGCCTGTAGCTGTTACTGTTACTGTTCCATTTGATCCACCATTACAACTAACATTTGTTTGAGCTGTAATTGAAGCTGTTAAACCACTTAAATCTACGATTGCAATTGTGTTTGTATTTGTACAACCATTCGCATCTTTTACTGTTACCGTATATGTTCCAGATGCCAATCCAGTAAATGTTGTGCCTGCTTGGAATGTTACACCATTAATTGAATACGTATAAGTAGGTGTTCCATTCGCACCAGTAGCGGTTAACGAACCATTTGGAGCTCCACATGTTGCATCTACTTTTGTAGCAGTAACTGTTACAAGCGTAGGTTCTGTAATTGTAACAGGGACAGTGGTTGTACAACCATTTCCATCAGTCACATTTACTGTATATGAACCTGCTGTTAAGGTATTAAATGTTCCATTTGCTTGTGGTGCTCCTGCACCCAATGCATACGTATAAGAAGTTGTTCCCCCAGCCGCTGTTACCGTAACAGTAGCTGTATTACCACCAAAACAAATATTATTTGTTTGAGAAGTAATTGAGGCTGTAAGTGCGGTTGGTTGTGTAATAACTACAGGAACTGTAGTCGTACATAAATTTGCATCTCTTACAGTAACGGTGTATGAGCCTGCTGTAAGTGGAGCAAAAGTTCCACTTGCACCGAACGTAACACCGTTGATAGCATAGGTATAGGCTGCTGTTCCATTGTTACCTGCAACCGTTACACTTCCAGTGTTTGCACCATTACAAAGTACATTCACTTGAGCGGTGATTGCGCCCGTTAATGCAGGAGGCTCAGTAATTGTAATAGCAACAGGGAATGTACAACCATTTGCATCTCTAGCAATAACAGAATAAGTTCCTGCTGCTAATGTTCCAAATGTTCCAGTTGCTTGGAATGTTGTTCCACCATTTATTGAATAGGTATAAGGACTAGTTGACCCAGAAGCAGTAACCGTTACAGATCCATTTGTTCCACCATTACAACTCACATTTGTTTGAGCAGTAATTGAAGCAGTCAATCCAGATAAATCATTTACTGTAGTTGAAGATGTTGCGGTACAACCATTTGCATCAGTAACTGTAACTGTATATCCAGATGCCGCTAAACCTGTTGCAGCAGCAGCTGAACCACCACTTGGTGTCCATGCATAAGAATAGGTTGTTGTTCCACCAGCAGCAGTTGCTGTTGCCGAACCGTTTGCTAATCCACAAGTTGAATTTGTACTAACAGTTGATACTGTTAATAATGTTGGCTGAGTAACAGTTGTTGTTGCTGTTCGTGTACAACCATTTGCATCGGTAATTGTAACAGTATATGTTCCTTGAGTAAGTGCAGATGCCGTAGCATTTGTTCCTCCTGAAGGAGTCCAAGCATAAGTATAACCCGGGGTTCCACCACCAGCTACAACTGTTGCTGTTCCATTTGAGCCGCCAAAACAAGAAACAGGAGTATTACTCATTGTACTTGTAATTACAGTAGGTTGTGCAATAACAGCTGTTGCTGTTGAAGTACAACCTGTATTATCTGTAACTGTTACAGTATATGTATTTGCAACCAATCCAGAAGCTGTTGTTCCTGTTCCACCGCTAGGTGCCCAAGAGTAAGTATAAGGTGATGTACCACCAGCTGCTGTAACTGTAGCTGTTCCTGTTGCACCACCAAAACATGTTGCATCTGTTTTAACTGTTGAAGACGATAATAAAGGAGGTTGAGTAATTGTAGCATTTGCCGTAACAACACAACCAACATTGTCGGTTACTGTTACGGTATAGGTTCCTGCCGTTAAAGCAGTAGCGGTTGTTCCTGTTCCACCACTTGGTGACCACGTTTGCGTATAAGGCGCACTTCCGCCAGAAATTGCAACTGAAGCTGAACCATTATTTCCGCCAAAGCAAGAAACATTAGAGATTACTGTAGTGTTTGCTGTTGGCGATCCACTATTGTTTACAGCAACCGAATTTGTACTTGAACATCCATTATTATCTGTAACTGTAACTGTATAAGAACCTGCTGTTAAACTTCCAGCAACAGCACCAGTGCCACCACTAGGTGCCCAAGCATAAGTATACGGAGATGTTCCACCAGTTACCACAACCGAACCTTGACCATTTGCTGCACCACATGTAGCATTTACAGCTGCCATTGTAAGTGTCATACCAGCTGGTTGAGTTATAGCTGCTGTTGTAGATGAAGTACAACCATTAGTTGTAGTTACTGTAACGGTGTAGGTCCCTGCAATTAAACCGCTTGCTGTTGCAGCAGTTCCACCAGATGGCGTCCATGCAAAAGTATAAGGAGTTGCTCCACCTACTGGATTAACTGTTGCAGAACCATTGCTTCCGCCAAAACAAGAAACATTTACTTGCGATGTAGATAAACTTGCAGAAGGACTTACTGTTACAGTAACCGTTGCTGTATTTGTACAACCTAAAGCAGATGTTCCTGTAACGGTATAAGTAGTTGTTGCTGC
>JBIIOB010000409.1:0-2842 GCA_044337125.1 Bacteroidia bacterium | reverse complement strand
AGGAAGAGGGAAATAATAAGCTCAAAATTATCCTACTACATCAAATTAATTCGATTTAGCATTCCTTTTTTTTTAATTTTACAACACCAATTGAAAACGTATAATCATTAATTTAACGACTATGAAAAATATTGCCGTAATAGGATCAGGAACAATGGGAAATGGAATTGCCCATACATTTGCACAATTTGGATACAATGTATCATTGATTGATATTTCTCAACCTGCACTGGATAAAGCATTAGCAACGATTGCTAAAAACTTGGATCGTATTGTTGCAAAAGGAACAATAACTGAAGCCGACAAAGCACAAACATTAAAAAACATTACTACTTATACCGTAATGGCTGAGGGTGTAAAAAATGCTGATTTAGTAGTTGAAGCAGCGACTGAAAATGTAGAAATAAAATTAAATATTTTCAGAGAATTGGATAAAATATGTCCAGAAAACACAATCTTGGCAAGCAATACCTCTTCAATTTCTATAACAAAAATCGGTTCTGTAACTAAGCGTGCCGACAAAGTAATTGGGATGCATTTTATGAATCCTGTTCCTGTAATGAAATTAGTTGAAGTAATTAGAGGCTATTCTACATCGAATGAAGTAACGAATTTGATTATGGAAACTTCGAAAAAATTAAGCAAAATACCTGTTGAAGTAAATGATTATCCTGGATTTGTAGCAAACAAAATATTAATGCCAATGATTAATGAAGCAATTATAACTTTGCATGAAGGCACTGCTGGTGTTGAAGAAATTGATACTGTTATGAAATTAGGAATGGCTCATCCAATGGGACCATTGCAATTAGCTGATTTTATTGGATTGGATGTTTGTTTGTCGATTTTACGTGTATTGCAAGATGGTTACGGAAATCCAAAATACGCTCCATGTCCATTATTAGTAAATATGGTTACTGCTGGGCATTTAGGTGCTAAATCGGGACAAGGATTTTACAAATATACTGCTGGCTCAAAAGACTTAGTAGTTGCTGATAGCTTCAAAAAATAAACCCATTAATCATACAACAAAGCCGTACAATTTGTGTTTAGTAATTGTACGGCTTATTTTTTTACACAAATGAAAACAATTAAACTTCATCTCTTCTTTTTTGCAATTATACTGTGTATCCATAATTCAGGATTTGCACAAGGATGTAGTGATGCGGGGTTTTGTACTGCTGAAAGCTACAAACCACAAACAATGAAATCAGATACAACAGAAGTTATTCCTAAAAATGTTTTTAAAATTGGATTTTCTAATGGTAAGGCCGATCGAAATATAGATATCATAGGAATGAGTATTGAGTACTCTAGAATTTTCACAAAAAAAATCGGACTTAATTTAAAACTAACAGGTTTATCTCAAACAGGTACTGAATATCGAGCGTTGGGACTATCTGATTTTTATATAAATGGAAACTATTCTGTATCAAAACCAATTACAATCTCGGCAGGTATAAAATTGCCTTTTACAGCTGGAAGTGAAAAAAAGGGAACAACTCCTTTACCAATGGACTATCAAACTAGTTTAGGAACTATTGATTTTATTGCGGGTATCGGCTATACTATTAAAAACTTGAAAATTGTAGCTGCAATTCAACAACCTATTAGTCAGAATAAAAATGCATTTCTTCAAACTAATCATGACAGCACAAGTGAATTTTATTCATTTAACTCCACAAATCAATATATCAGAAAAGGAGATATTTTATTGCGTATTGCATATTCAATAAACGCTGGAAAAAAGTTGAGCATTACACCAAGCCTTTTACCAATTTACCATTTAGGAAACGATAGTTACACAGACTCTTCGGGTATTAAAACTGCGATTATTGGTTCACAGGGATTGACATTTAATGGAAATCTTTTTGTTGAATATCGTATAAACAAACAAAACGTTATTGAGTTCAGCTTTGGTACTCCTTTCATTACTCGAAAAGTACGACCTGATGGTCTGACAAGAAAGTACGTTATTGCGCTCGAATATAAAATCTATTTCTAAAAAAAAGCCGAAACAAAATGTTTCGGCTTTTTTTGTGCAGCATTAAATTGAGGTAAACGTGCAATTAACTTAGTTTTGATAACACTTCTTTGATTGCCATAAAATTGGGTTGCTCACCAGCATTCTCCAATACTTCAGCATACTGAACAGTTCCATCCTTATCAATTACAAATGCAGAACGTTTAGAAACGCCTTTCATTCCTAAAACAAACTCAGTATACAAAGAGCCATATGCAGTTGATACTTCCTTGTTAAAATCGGATAATAAAGGGAAATTTAAACGTTGTTCTTCCTTGAATTTACCCAATGTAAATAATGAATCAACCGATATTCCAAACACTTGTGCATTTGCGTTGTTGTACGTTGTAATATCATCACGTGTAGCACACAACTCGGCTGTACACGTACTTGTAAATGCTAAAGGAAAAAATAATAAAACAACATTTTTGCCTTTATACTCTTCCAAGCTAACCGCTTTTTTCTCGGTATCATTTAATGTAAATGTGGGTGCTTTTTGACCAATTTCTATTTTCATTTTTTATTTCTATTATGTTTATTATTTATTTAACAATTGTAAAGACTAAATGTTTAAAACAAAAAAGCCGTAAAAAATTACGGCTTTTTGCTAAATATGTTAAGCCTATTAGTCGATTTTAACCATCCAATTATGCTTATCTTCGGATTTACCTTTACGTATATTTTCTAATTCTTGTGCAACACGGTTCGAGAAAATTCGCCCTTCAGTTAAAGGTAATTCATAATCTTTTCCTTCGAATCCAAATGATGCAATGTGAGCAATTGTAGCCGCAGTACCTGTTCCAAACATTTCTTCAAGTG
>JBIIOB010000408.1:0-2845 GCA_044337125.1 Bacteroidia bacterium | reverse complement strand
AAAGGATCAGATTTTTCGGGAACTCCAGCATTAATAGGCGGAGTAGGCAAATAATTTAGATGGTAGCGGCACCATTCGGACATTTCGCTATTGTTTGATTCCATTATTAATGCAAAACTCAAATCGATTCCAGCAGATACACCTGCAGAAGTCCAATATTTCCCATCTTTTATAAAACGCTCATTTTGTGAAATGGCTTTGTATTTCTCAAGCATTTCCTCTTTATGATACCAATGAGTAGTGGCCTTTCGTCCAACAAGCAAACCCGCCTCTCCAAGTATCCAAGCACCTGTGCAAACACTAGTGGTGTATTTAGAATGTGTATCAATAGATTTAATCCATTGCCTTACAGCGGTATCCTGCGCCATTTTCCAAGTCCCTAATGACCCACCTGGTAATAATAGTATATCCAAATTTTTTATTTCACTAATTGAATGCTTAATGTTCAGTTGAGTTCTACCACTTTTTAAAAATTCTTTTTTATTTCCAATTAATAAAACAGTGGTGTTTGGAAGTTGAGATAATACACATAATGGACCTAGAAAATCAAGTGTAAATACACCATCGTAAACAAATATGCCTATACTATCATTTTGATTCGATTGAGAATTACTCTCATTTTTATAAATTAAATGTTTTGAGATAGTTAAACCATCTATCAACACGGAATTCGCGATAACACTATCCACTACTCTATCATGCAAATCTTTATTCTCCTTTAATGGGGATTTAGGATTATATTCAAGATCAAGCATTGCTGCTTGCAAATAACGCAGGCCATAGATTTCTTTAATTAGTGCTAAACAAACATCTATTGAGGCAGTTGATGCTCCAGATGACCAATACTTACCATCATTTATAAATCGTTGATCAACATATTTGGCACCTAGAATTGAAAAGTTTTTTTCAGGCAATACTTCAGCACCAGTAACCTTTTTATTTTTCAAAACACCACATTTACCCAACAATAACGTACCATTTCCAATTCCCAAAGTGATTTTTGTATTCAAATCAATATTATTTATCCATTTTAAAAGAGTGGAATCATGCAATAAGTTTCCAATAGCTTTCGAATCTCCACCAGGAACAACAAGTATGTCAAGCTTTTTAATATCGCTTAACGTTTTATCAATCTTTATTTCAATTATATCATTGCTAGCAGTTCCTTTATGCATTCCTATATAAGAAATTTCCACATTCATCAACTCTGAAAACACAACCATTGGAGCGATTGTTTCCATTGCATCAAAGTTATCATAAACCAAAATTCCTATTTTTTTAATTTCCATTTTTGGCTCTCCAAATAAATCGGCCATAACTTTTTTATGATTTAGCAATGTAAGCTTTGGCAGCTGTTTCAGGGTGTCAGAATTCTGGCAAAAAACAGAATTGGAATAAAAAACAGATAGTAGAATTAACAGTATCACTTTAAAAATAAAATTCTTGGAGGTCATCATTTATGATTGTTTTAGTTTATTGTATAATTAATTTTGTAATGTATTTTTTAGAAGAAGTTGATATTTGAAGCAAATACATACCAGGTTTTAATTTTTCAGAAAAGTCGACTGCATATGAACATTCATTATTTTCAAAAACAATTTGATCTTCAAGTAATTTTTGTCCACTATAAGTATACACTTCCAAGCTAAATTTTCCTGTACTCAAACATGGAATTGAATTTATTCTAAATTTCCCATTCGAAGGATTAGGGGAAACAAAAAGCTCATTCTCTATTGAAACATTCATAGTTCTAATTTCAGAATACTTATATTCCCCATCAAAATCGGTTTGCTTTAAACGGTAATAAGAAATTCCACTCAACGGTTCGGTGTCAATCCAAATGTATTTTAAAAGCTGCATACTATTTCCAGCACCGTTTACTTTAGCAATTTCAATAAAATCTTGGGCATTTGTACTTCGTTCAACAGTG
The DNA here is from genome assembly GCA_044337125.1 of Bacteroidia bacterium. Lineage (GTDB taxonomy): Bacteria > Bacteroidota > Bacteroidia > 2-12-FULL-35-15 > 2-12-FULL-35-15 > 2-12-FULL-35-15. The sequence goes on along the minus strand of JBIIOB010000408.1, from coordinate 915 downwards.
AAATAATGATTATTAATTTCAGTTTCTGTTTGCCACTCTATAATAGCATCCTTTCCGGAAGGATAAACATTAAATGACACTAATTCAATAGGCAAAGAAATCAGAGGATGAGCAATTGCAAAATCAGAAAAACTAGAAAAACCACTTCGATCAGCGGAAATAGTTCCAGCACTTTCATTAAAACTAGTATAACTTCCTTGTAAAAACCAGGGATTAAACTCATCAATTCTTTTTACAATAGTATAATATGGCGCGCCACCTGTACTATATCCACGTTCTTTTAAAGTCAATGAATAACTTCCTCCAGTCAAAGATGCATTAGGAGTTATCCTCCAATATCCTGCATCCAACAAATTGGTGTATGAGTTCGAAGATTCAGTTAAAGCAGTCGGAATAGTACCAAGATTGGAAGTAAGAAATTGTGCTGTTATATTGCTTATACCTGTTACACTGGACAAATTAATTTTTGCCAATTCATAATTAGCTGCAGTACCTAATGGAAAATCGTATATCCCTGTACCAACAACATTTCTTCTTAATTTACCATTTATATAACTAGCGGTAGAATGACCCACAATAGTATTAACTCCTGTAAGCAAAATCCTAACAATGCCAGTTCCTGATGTTGTAATAATACCACTTTGCAATTTTAAAAGAGGATTAGTGGATGTAATAGGAAAAGTTACACACGTTTTAACATCAAAATTATTATTAACAACAATACCATTAGGATTATTAATAATTACACTATCCAAAAAAGCAATATTACCTGTAATAGTTTGTAATGCATTCCCTTCAAAAACTGTAAACCACCCAAATGAAGCTGCAGCTGCTGCGTCAAACCATAGTGTATTGCTAGTATTTATTACATTAACATTCCCTCTAATTCTAACATATCTAATTTGCCCGCCAGCG
>JBIIOB010000407.1:0-2846 GCA_044337125.1 Bacteroidia bacterium | reverse complement strand
ATCTACCCGCTGCCATTTGATATTAACATTTTCAGGTTCGTTAGGTAACTTGAATGAACCATTTTTCGAATTTGAAGTAGTAGAGTCTTTTTCTAGAAAAAAATACGTTAATCCTTGTTTTGTTACATAGAGATTGGTTCCAGGTGTAGCTACACGAAAAAGAACATTCGAAAGTACATTCCCTTCCTTATCTGCCATTTGTCCAATATTTTCCGTAAACAAAATCGGCTGATTTTTAAAAGACTCCTCAATTTCTTTCTGCCCACTATTTTGTACTCCAGCCAATAACAATTCAAATTGAATTACTAAAAAAAAGATTAATACCCATGTAGCTTTTGAACGCATAAAAATCGATTTGAATCAAATATACCAATTGTGGCATCTCTAATATCCTTCATCTTCTCAATGGTAGATATTGACCAACGAATGGTAGCAAACGTTTTTTATTCGGTAAAGCATTTTTCTAACTAATTGCCTACAAACCGCTTATCAAATATTTAAGCCATTGAACCTTTTTAATTTTTAAAGTCGCTAATTTTCATACTTTTGATAAGCAAAAAAATAATCCTATGTACAGAAAAATAGCACCAATGATTCTCCTTTCCGTTTTTGCGGCATGCAGTGGGAACAATGATAAAAAAGAAGATCAATCCAAATTAACGTATCCTGCTACTCGTAAAACGGATAGTGTTGATACGTATTTCGGCAATAAAATTTCAGATCCTTACCGTTGGCTTGAAGACGACAAATCAGCTGAAACTGGGGAATGGGTAAAAGCTCAAAACAAAGTAACATTCGAGTATTTAGCTACCATTCCATACCGCGAAAAAATTAAAAACCGGTTAACACAAATCTGGAATTTTGAAAAACGGACTACTCCTTTTAAAAAAGGGAAAAACTATTTTTTCTACAAAAATGATGGCATCCAAAACCAAAGTGTTTTATATGTTCAAGAAGGATTATCAGGAACACCAAAATTATTATTAGACCCAAATGCATTGGCAGCAGATGGTACGGTTTCATTAGGAGGATTGTCTATTAGCAAAGATGGCAAATACCTTGGTTACAGTATCAATCGTGCTGGTAGCGATTGGAGTGAAATTTATGTCATGGAAATTGAATCGGGTAAAAAATTAGCCGATGAAATTAAATGGGTGAAATTTTCAGATATAGCTTGGAAAGACGATGGTTTCTTTTACAGTGCCTATGATGCTCCTAAAGGAGGAAGTGAACTGTCAAACAAAAATGAATATCATAAAGTTTTTTATCACAAATTAGGAGATGCACAATCAAAAGATGCCTTGATATTCGAGGACAAAGCAAACCCATTAAGAAATTTTTCTGCTGGAATCACAGAAGACAAAAACATCCTAATTCTTTATGGAAGCGAATCTACCAGCGGCACGAGTTTGGCTGTTAAGGATTTAAGAAAACCAAATGCTCAATTTGTTTGGTTAGTAAAAAATTTCGAAAACAATTATGGTGTTGTTCATAACGAAGGCAATAAACTGTATGTGATTACCGACAAAGGAGCACCGAAATACCAATTATTAGAAATTGATATTACTGGAAAACCCGACTATGAAAATTGGAAAAAAATCATCCCTGAATCAACTGATTTATTAGAAAGTGTTTCCTTGTGCAATGGAAAATTAGTTGCAAAATATTTAAAAGATGTTACTACACGTTTGTATGTATACAGCATGGATGGTAAAAAAGAAAGTGAAATTCAATTACCTGGCATTTGTAAAGTGGATGCATTTGATAGCGATAAAGATGATAGCTTAGCATTCTTCAGCTACAACACATTTACAGCACCCGCTTCCATTTACAAATACAACATTGTAACGAACAAAATGGAAATCTGGTTTAAACCAACTATTGATTTTAAATCGGACAACTATGAAACCAAACAAGTATTTTATGCAAGTAAGGATGGAACTAAAATCCCCATGTTTATTACCCATAAAAAAGGTATTAAGTTGGACGGAACCAATCCATGCTTTCTATTCGGATATGGTGGATTCAACTCTTATTACTCTCCAGAATTTAGAATTGACCGTGCAGTATTCCTAGAAAATGGAGGAATTTATGCTATCCCTGGATTGCGTGGTGGTGGCGATTATGGTGAGGATTGGCACAAGGCAGGAACTAAATGTCAAAAACAAAATGTGTTCGATGACTTTATTGCTGCAGCTGAATATTTGGTGAAAGAAAAATACACCTCCCATGAAAAACTAGCAATACACGGTCGTTCAAATGGAGGATTATTAGTTGGAGCTGTTATGACACAACGCCCCGACATTGCAAAAGTTGCAATTCCAACAGTGGGTGTATTAGATATGCTACGTTATCACAAATTTACAATTGGTTGGGCTTGGGCTACAGATTACGGAACAAGCGAAAACAAAGAAGAATTTGATTGTTTGATAAAATATTCTCCTTTACATAATGTAAAAGAAGTTGAATACCCTGCAACATTGGTTACCACAGGAGATCATGACGATAGAGTTGTTCCAGCTCACTCGTTTAAATTTATTGCAACACTTCAAGAAAAACAAAAAGGAACGAATCCGGTTTTGGTTCGAATTGATACCAATGCAGGACATGGTGCAGGAAAACCTACCACAAAACAAATTGAAGAATACAGCGACATTTGGAGCTTTGTATTCTACAACTTAGGAATGAACTATTAATGCTTCAATTTAATTTTTCTCCTTTTCCACAATTATCTACATCGCGATTGTTATTACGACAAATAACAATCGCTGATGTAGATGATTTATTTTTGATGAGATCGGATAAAGAAACAATGCGTTTTATTCCACGTCCAGTGGCAACCGAAA
>JBIIOB010000406.1:0-2849 GCA_044337125.1 Bacteroidia bacterium | reverse complement strand
GATATTTGCTCTTTCTTGAAATAATTGCTTAAACTCTTTATTTTTTATTAATGCCCCCAACACCTTTCCCATTGCCGATTCCTTCTTTAAATAATCAAACATATTCATTTCATAAGCCTTGTTGATATTAAAGCCCATCGACCAATCCATGTCATAAAGAACGAATCGCCATTTAGCATCCCGAAACATTGTATCCTGCAAAGCATAAGCAAACCTCCAATATTTGCAGTTATTTTGTGGCCAATCATTATTTACAAAAAATAAATTTGTTAAATAATAATCCACCAAATTGTCTAAATCAAGCTCATTTTTTACAACAGCGTAATTTTTAAAATCTGACATATCAGATGTTTGTATAAAGTTAACTAAATTTTTATATGCTGAGGCATCTGATTTTCCTCCCTCCAGCACCCTACCGTCTAATTCGAGAATGGCAATGCTATCCTTGCTTATACCATACTTATTCTCTATATAGCTGCCATCAAAACGTTCCCGCAAAGTATGAACACCCCAATATTCCCCGTTAAAAAAACAAACCACTGGTTGATAAGCTTGGGCTGAAAGAGATGATTTTTTCATTATTTCATGCACAAATGCATCTCTTAATAAGGTCCCTGTCCAATCGTTTCCTCCATTTCTAAAAACATAATTCTGGGTAGTCTTTAAATTTTCAAAAAATGGGATGCAATTGTCTTTTCTAGAGCCCGCTGAATATTTAAATCTTAAGGACTTTTGAGCAAAACCACGTGTATTAAAACCATGAATTCTCATCTTGGTACTTTGAGCTTCACTACAATTAGAATTAATATCCAAAAATTCAACAAAAACATTTCGATCAGAGGAAGAACCTTTGTCTAAATAATTAGATGGGTATCTCCACCAAGGAATATCAAAATGGATACGTTTTTTTATATAATTGTTTTTATCCTCATATGTTTTCCCCATAACATAAATTCCCTCTTTGTATCCAAAAAAATCATTCGGTTCAAACACAATGCTTGCAATTGGTATTGAATAATGATGTGTTTTAGAAGGATCAATGATATACGATTTGATACATTCAGCACCTCGTTGACCATTTTGATTTACGTAAACAGCCCTAAAAACTTTATAACAAAAGGGAGTTACTAATGGCTGCTGCCACCTTGGCGATGTTGGTATGGGAGACAAAAAAGTATCCTTTTCAACGGTTTCTGTAATAAGAATGGACTCACCTTTCCAAAGAAGTGCATTTGTGGAATTTGGTGTAGTCCCATCTAAAGTATAATAGACTTTGTATTGGGGCTTTGGATTAATAACATTTACTTGAATTGAATGGTCAACATACATGGATGGAATATCAACCTCAGGTACAGGAATTGTTTTATTGAACGTAAAATGAGCAACATCGTTGGTATTATTCAAAAGGAAAAACAGCAATAAACTACCTGCTAACATTAAACTACAAAACAGCCAAAAGTATCGGGTTAAACGATTTTTTCTACTTTTATTATTCCCACTTTGGTATTTCATGATTTGTATTATCAAGCCTATGCATTCGAAATTAAATTGACATTCCTAAAACTCTAGTTAAACCTTGTAGATATTTAGAGTTTTTAGTCATTAAAAAGGGAAACTCTGATGATATTTGGTTAACTCTGTCTTCACTAGCTTTATCGTATTTTAATTCAACAACAATTCCTTTATCATCAGATATAGGTCGTAAAAAGCTATTCCCCATAGTTGAAATTGCATAATAATGTAAATTCGTATCAACTGTTAATCTTATGGCCTTATCAAATGAACTAAAATACCTTCGAGTGTAAACATTTAACAAAACAGGTTGTAGATTTAAAAGGTACAATCGCAAATTATCATCAGTAACCTCTTGCAACATCTTTTCTTGTAAAATTGATTTGGTAATGGAAGAATCAACTTCAAAATTTTGCAATTTAAAATTACGTTTATACCCCATTAAACCCTTTTTTATTTTAAACTCTAAGGTTGGTTTTTGAGCTAAACCAAATGTACTTCCATACCAGCGAATTCGTGCTTTCACGCGATAGGTAGCACCATCTACATTGTCATAATAACTATCAAAACCTAATGAATCAAAGTAAATATTATTTATTTGGCGTTCATGGTAAATTTCGGAAAAACTTGCTGAGTTCAAATGAACCGAACGCATCAACTCTGAAAGATGAAGATCAGTAACGTAAAATTTACGCTCATATCTTAACTCTTGTTCCATTTTTATTGAAATTTTCAATTAAAAATCTCTTGAAGAATCAAGAATGGAAATAACTGCATTTGGGTGTAAAGAGAGTAATTCGTCTTTAATTTTTTGCAAGGCATTCACATTTTCAAGACCGATTAAAAATGCCAATTCAAATCGATCTTTGGATTCATCTGACCTTTTCAATTTTAGAAAATTACTATGATTTTCAAGTAATGATGTGATTTGTTGAATATTAAGAGAATCTTCATTATTCCCTTTTGAGGAAGAAATAGTTAAATATAAGTTTTGTTCATCTAACTCTTCTTGCTTTCTGTTGCTATAACGAATAAAGACATAAAATAGAACAAATGCGATTATTGTTAATAGTGATAAACCAGCACCACAACCTAATCCAATGGCAATATTTAGAAACAAATAGGTCAATTCCTCAGGTTCTTTAATAGCTGAGCGAAATCGTACAATGGATAAAGCACCAACTAATCCTAAAGATAAGGCCAATGATGACTTTACGACAGTAATAATAAACATGGTAGTTAAAGCCAATAACAGGAAATTTCGGGCAAATGACTTCCTATTCGACAAGCTATTGCCATATTTAGCATAAATTTTCCCTAATAAAAAAGAGAGAACT
>JBIIOB010000405.1:0-2853 GCA_044337125.1 Bacteroidia bacterium | reverse complement strand
CTTCAATCACACCTTGGGATTTAACAACTTGGCCAAAAACAGTTGTAATTGACTTTGGAACTACAAATTGCTTATGCAATGATGGGAACAACAGAAGAGGTATTATTACTGCAGTATTTACTGGTCCATACCAGGATTCAGCTACTGTAATTACTGTAACACTTACAAACTATTACCATAATGATTACAAAATTACTGGTACACAAACAATCACCAATTTAGGCAATAATGCTGCTGGTCATTTAGTGTACAATGTAGTTGTAAATAATGCAACAGTAACACATCCTACAAATGGTCAAACAAGTACTTGGAGTACTAACCAAAACAGAGAATTTTATGCTGGCTACAATACTCCACTTAATATTTTTGATGATGTATATTTAATTACAGGGACAGCAAATGGTGTTTCTGGTGGTGGATCAGCTTATTCAATAGTTGTAAATTCTGCATTAAGAGTGAATGTAGGATGCAGATGGATTGTAAGCGGTTCTTTTACATTAACCTTGGCTGATTATCCAAACTATCCAATTGGTTTTGATTACGGAAATGGAACATGTGATGCATTAGCAACAGCTACATTAAATGGTACAACTTATAACATAGTAATGAACTAAAGAAAATAGTATAAAGCAAAAAGCCCCTACCAAAAATTGGTAGGGGCTTTTTTATTTTTATAACTCTAAACTATAACCTATTCCTTTAATTGTTTTAATATATCGGTCACCAAGTTTCTCACGTAATTTTCGAATATGAACATCAATAGTTCTGTTTTTTGAAAAAATTTCGTAACCCCAAATTTTTTCTGATAACTCTTTTCTTGTAAATACTTTTCGAGGCGATAAAAACATCAAAGCCAATAATTCAAATTCTTTGCGTGGCAAAACAATTTCTTCACCATCCTTAAAAACCAAATAACGCTCACGGTCAATAACCAGCCCCTTTTCATTAATTACAACCTGCTCTTGAGACGATATATATCTTTTTAATAGGGCTTTTAAGCGACTAATTAACACTCTTGGTTTGGCAGGTTTAACAATGTAGTCATCTGCACCTGCATTAAACGCTGCTATTTGCGAATAATCCTCATCCCGTTGTGAATAAAAAACAATAAGAGTTCCATTTAATTGAATGTATTTCCTCAACTCTATGCATATATCTATTCCATCCAACTCAGGCATCAACAATTCCAATAATACCATGTGCGGCTGCTCTTCCAAAGCAATGCGAATGGCATCTTTTGAATTAGAAGAACTAAAAACAACAAAATTATCAGCTGCCAAGGTAGACTCTACGGAAGCTAATTGCTCTAAATCTGAATCAATTAATAAAATTTTAAACTTATTGTCTGTCATTCTGTTTAAATATTGCGCTAAAGTATTCAGAGACAAAGGCTTTTACATTAAGGTAAGATTAAGTTTACTTTAGCATTTTTTAACATTCACATAATACAGTATTGATTATATTTGTAAAAATGAACAATCGGCTAAAAAAGATAATTGGTAGAATTATGCTCTTTATGGGAATAATGATTCTTGGCAATATTGTTTTTACCGCTATTCAAAAAACTGCTTCTTCAAATGATACATCTCTAATGGAGTTAGAATTGGAGGAGGAAGAAGAAGCCGAAAGCTTGTTAGAGAAAGGTGTAAAATCAAAAATCAAAGCACAACGTATTACCTTTCCAACAGATGATGATATCTGTCACTATTTTGATTTTAACAATTCCTATAGTGTTATAAAACACAAAAAATTTCCAAAAATGCAAACGAGCTCTATCCTAAAAGGATACGATAAGTTCGTCTATTGCCCTCCCGAGTTAGTTTAATATTTCTGTTATTTTTTACAACCGGTTTGAAATATTTCAAATGCTTCCTAGTGTATTTATTACTTCTAACTATTTAATATAAATTAATTATTAAATAAATTAAACAAAATATAAAAATGAACAATTCAAAATTCCCAACAACGCCTTTAGGCAGAATAAAATTATTTTTCACTTTTTTCGATTCCCGTTTTGAGGATTTAACAAAAGCCAATTGGGGAAAAATCGTTTACCAAGATTTTAGTGCTGGTCTTATAGTAGCAATGACGGCTATACCAATGGCTATGGGTTTTGCAATGGCAATGGGTATGAGACCCGAGCACGGTATTATAGCAGGAGCATTAGCTTGTGTCATTGGTAGAACTTTTGGTGGTTCAAAATACCAAGTTTACGGTCCGACTGCTGCTTTTATTCCATTAATTGCTAGTCTTATGCATAAATATAATCCAGAAGGATTGACATTTGAATCAGCACATGGGTTTTTAGTGCTTGTTTCTATTATTTCAGGTATCATATTAATTGTCATGGGAATATTGGGTGCGGGTAAATACGCCAAACTCGTTCCAAATTCAATCATTGTTGGATTTACGGTGGGTATTGCAGTAGCTATTGCAATGACCAATCTTAAAGATATACTAGGTTTGGATAGCTACCAAGCACTTTTAGGTAATAGCAATGCCAGTTTTTTTGATAAAATCACTTATATGTTCAGCCACATGAATCTTATCAACGGTTGGACAATTTTATTAGGTGTGATAACTTTTGTTTTGGCAAAATACCTTCTAAAGATTTCCATTTATATTCCAGGACCTGTAATTGCTATGGGAACTGCCACTTTATTGGCAAACACAGTATTAGCCGACAAAAATATTCTTTTAGTAAAAGACCTTTATGGTTCTATCCCCAATAATTTTTTTAAACTTCAGATGCCCTATTTACCAGAAATGACAGGAGGAGTGATATTAGACATCATTTATTTTGTTTCGGCAATAGTGTTCGTATCTGGTGTGGAGAGTGTTTTATGTTCCTCC
>JBIIOB010000404.1:0-2855 GCA_044337125.1 Bacteroidia bacterium | reverse complement strand
ACCCAAGTACAAAAACTTTGGATTGGTAGCTCCTATTCCCATGCAGCTATTATTAATTTGAAAATAGCGAAAACCGATATAAGGAGAATACACAACAGGACGAATGCCAATATCCAAATCAATTCCCCAACCGTTGGAGAAACTTGAATTGACATTGTTTACACCCCATTTCAATTTTGTTTTTGCCATACCTACACGTGTAATCAATTGTTCATTAATTACATTAATGGCATTGATGGAGAAAACGCGGTAAAAGCCATTTTTATACAATTCCCTTTTATGTGAAAACATTGCATACGAAAAATACAAACCAGCATAGGAAGCTTTGTCTTCAATTTTATAATCGATGAAAGATACACCCAAGCCAATGCCTCCATTAATTCCCTTACCGATGGTATAACCGAAGGAAACATTGGGAAGTATTTTAACAGAACTGATGTTCTGAGCAGAAAGGGATTGACTATTTAAAGCGATTCCAATAACGAAGATGATTGAATAAATGCACAGGGGATGCTGTTTCATAGGAAAGGCGCTTTTGTACTAAGACGTAAAGTTTGAAAATGGTTGCCTGTGGAGAGATTTGAGATAAAAAACCTCGCAGGTGAGAACACCTGCAAGGGCTCTATATAATTTGAAGATTAATTTATTATTTCCCTTTAATTTTATATCCTATTTGTTTCCTTGGTTTCGGTTTTTCATTTTTCTCTAATAACTCATCTAAATACTGAAATACAATCTCCATATTTTTATCATGGTTATCTAGTTTCTTTTTTATTTTTTCTATTTCCAATCGAAGTTCTGTATTATCTGCCAGCATTTGGCGAATGCGTGTGAATATGCGCATGATTTGAATGTTTACAGCAATTGCTCTATCGCTACTAAGAATACCCGAAAGCATTGCAACACCTTGTTCGGTAAAAACAAATGGCAAATATTTTGAATGTTTCCCTTTTTCTAAGATTCCATTTTGGAATCTTAGTGTTTCGTATTCTTTTGAATCTAGTCTAAACATAAAATCTACTGGGAATCTTTTAATATTCCGTTTAACCGCTTTATTAAGATTGCCTGTTGTAACACCATAAAGTTCCGCTAAATCACTATCTAGCATTACTTTTTGGTTTCTAATGAAATAGATTTTATTCATTACTAGTTCATCAGGCACTAACACTTTCGCTTCATTTTTCATCATATCAGATTATATAAAATGCAAAAACCTCAACTGAAGGAGTTGAGGCTTTTGTTTCATTAAAAATTTATTTATACTGCTATCTCTTAGCTTCCACAAGCTTCGCAAGCATCTGGATTATCTAAAGAGCAAGATAATTGTGATGCTACTTCAGCTGCTTTTTCTGCTGTTTCTTTTTCAAGTAATGCTTGGCGTTCAGCTGAGATTTGTTGTTGGCGTTCCATGATCAACACATCTTCGTTACCTAACACTTCTGGTGTTTCTGTTTTTGCTTCTGCTTCAATCGTAAATTTAATTGCATCAGCAGCAGCTTTTGTACGTAAGTAGTACATACCAGTTTTTAATCCAGCTTTCCAACCATAGAAATGCATACTTGATAATTTTGCAAAGTTTGCATCTTGTACAAACAAGTTCAATGATTGTGATTGGCAAATGTATGCTCCACGGTCAGCAGCCATGTTAATGATTACTTTTTGTGAAATTTCCCAAACTGTTTTGTACAATGCTTTGATGTTATCTGGAATCTCTGCAATGTTTTGTACTGATCCATTTGCAGCAATGATTTTGTTTTTCAACTTATCATTCCAGATACCTAATTTCACTAAGTCTTTCAATAAATGTTTGTTCACGATTACAAACTCTCCAGACAATACGCGTCTTGAATAGATGTTTGAAGTATATGGTTCAAAACATTCGTTGTTACCTAAAATTTGTGAAGTACTAGCAGTTGGCATTGGTGCTAACAATAATGAGTTACGTACACCATGTTGTTTTACTTCTTCTTTTAATACATCCCACTCCCAACGGTTGCTTGGTGTAACTCCCCACATATCAAATTGGAAAATCCCTTTTGATACTGGTGAACCAGCGTATGTTTCGTAAGGACCATCTACTTTTGCTAAGTCTTTAGAAGCAGTCATAGCAGCATAGTAAATTGTTTCGTGAATTTCTTTATTCAATTGAACCGCTTCAGGTGAATCGAATGGGAAACGCATTAAGATAAATGCATCAGCCAATCCTTGAACACCAATACCAATTGGACGGTGACGTAAGTTTGAGTTACGTGCTTCAGCCACTGGGTAATAGTTACGGTCGATGATTTTATTTAAGTTTTTAGTGATTACATAGGTAATCTCGAATAAACGTTGGTGATTGAATTGTCCATCTTCAACGAAACGGTTCAATGCAATAGATGCTAAATTACAAACTGCAATCTCGTCAGCAGAAGTGTATTCCATAATCTCGCAACATAAGTTTGAAGATTTGATAGTACCCAAGTTTTGTTGATTTGATTTGCTGTTTGCAGCATCTTTGTACAACATGTATGGATTACCAGTTTCAATTTGTGATTGAATGATAGCTGCCCATAATTCACGTGCTTGAATTACTTTACGTGCTTTACCTTCTTTTTCGTATTGTGTGTATAATTTTTCGAATGCTTCACCGTAGCAATCAGATAATCCTGGTGCTTCGTTCGGGCAGAATAAACTCCACTCTGCATTTTCTTCAACACGTTTCATGAATAAATCTGGTGTCCACATTGCTGTAAACAAATCACGTGCACGCATTTCTTCTTTACCGTTATTTTTACGCAAGTCTAAGAAATCGTGAATATCTGCATGCCAAGGCTCTAAGTAAATAGCAAATGAACCTTTGCGTTTTCCACCAC
>JBIIOB010000403.1:0-2878 GCA_044337125.1 Bacteroidia bacterium | reverse complement strand
TAAAGTTCGGTTCTTGGAGTACCCATATTATCAATATTTCCACCATCGGCCAAAAAACAAGCAGCTTTTGCAAAAACATCCCGTGATGGGAAAGTGAAATTTTTGCCCGCTGTATTCAATTCTATAATTTTTTCAGGCAGTTCATCAAACATTAAGGAAAACAGTCCATTGTCTGTGCCAACGAAATAATGGCCATTATGCTTTACAACAACATATTTACTTTCTTTGCTGGATTCGGCCTTAACAGCCACCACATGAATAGTACCTTTAGGGAAATTGGAGTAAGCATTTTTAAGAATATACGCAGCTTCCAATAGATTAAAGGTTGGAATCAAATGTGTAATGTCAACTATATTGGCTGCAGGTAACTGACTATAGATTGCGCCTTTTACAGCACTCACATAGTAATCCTTTAAACCTAAATCACTTGTAAAGGTGATAATTGCCATCTGTTAGTAATTTGTGACTTTTTTGTGGACTTTATTCAAATTTCCGTAGGCAAAAATATGTTATTTTCGTGCTTTCTTGAAATTAATCCTAAAAATAAAGCATTGAGCGAAAAAAAAATCATATTAGAAGATATTGCACCAATAGATTTATATGGCGTAAATGATTCTAAATTGGAATTAATAAAAAAGCGATTTCCTAAACTAAAAATTGTTGCAAGAGGCGAAACCATTAAGGCAAATGGGGATGAAGATGAGTTGAATCAACTAGAGATGGTATTGAATATTTTGATTGCTTATCGGAATCGTTATGGAAATCTTACAGATAATGCTGTCACTCAAATTTTAGGAGGCTCTGGCCGAAAAACTATCGATAACAAGGAAGAAAACGAACATGGAGACGATGTTTTGGTATTTGGCAATAGCGGTTTAATCATTAAGGCCCGAACTGAAAACCAACGTAAAATTGTATCTAGTCTGGCAAAAAATGATATGATCTTTGCCGTGGGACCTGCTGGTACCGGGAAAACATACACTGCAGTTGCATTAGCAGTGCGTGCATTAAAAAACAAAGAAGTAAAAAAAATAATTTTAACTCGCCCTGCTGTTGAAGCAGGTGAAAATTTAGGCTTTTTACCTGGAGATTTAAAGGAAAAACTAGACCCTTACTTGCAACCCTTGTACGATGCCTTGTATGATATGATAGCGCCCGAAAAGCTGACCTATTATCTAGAAAACAGAGTTATTCAAATTGCGCCTTTGGCATTTATGCGTGGACGAACATTGGACAATGCCTTTGTTATCTTGGATGAGGCACAAAATGCAACAGAAGCACAATTGAAAATGTTTTTAACACGCATGGGAGCATCTGCAAAATTTATTATTACAGGCGATATTACACAGGTTGATTTACCTAAAAATCAACCATCAGGATTACCACAAGCAATAAAACTTCTTGATAAAGTAGATGGAATTGCTATCATTCAATTGGATGGAACAGATGTAATTCGTCATAAGCTTGTTAGAAAAATAGTAGAATTATACGACAAATAAGTACTAATTAAAACCCTAAATAAAATGAATGCTATAACTGAAACCAATTTTAAATTTGCTAATCAAAAATCCTATTATAAAGGAAAAGTGCGTGATGTATATAATATTGATGACAAATTTTTAGTCATGATTGTAAGTGATCGTATTTCTGCATTTGATGTTGTTTTGCCGAAAGGAATTCCTTACAAAGGACAAGTATTAAATCAAATTGCTGCAAAATTTTTAAAGGCTACTGAAGATATTGTTCCAAACTGGGTAATAGCAGTTCCTGATCCAATGGTAACAGTTGGTCATGTTTGCGAAACATTCAAAGTAGAAATGGTTATTCGTGGTTATTTATCTGGTCATGCATGGAGAACCTATAAAGAAGGCAAACGAATTTTGTGTGGAGTGACCTTGCCAGAAGGAATGAAAGAAAATGACAAATTTCCAGAACCAATAATTACTCCAACCACAAAAGCATCTGTTGGTCACGATGAAGATATTTCAAAAGAAGAAATATTAAAACAAGGTATTGTTTCAAAAGAAGATTACGAACAACTTGAAAAATACACAAGAGCGGTGTTCCAGAGAGGAACAGAAATTGCAGACAAAATGGGTTTAATTTTGGTAGATACGAAATATGAATTTGGAAAGAAGGATGGGAAAATTTATCTAATCGATGAAATTCATACACCAGATTCATCACGTTATTTTTACAAGGAAGGTTATGCTGAGCGCCAAGCAAAAAATGAAGCTCAGAAACAACTATCAAAAGAGTTTGTAAGAGAATGGTTAATGGCAAATGGTTTTCAAGGAAAAGATGGACAACAAGTTCCTGAAATGACCAATGAAATAATTCATTCCATTTCAGACCGTTACATCGAACTTTATGAAAATATTGTTGGAGAGAAATTTATTAAAGCGGATGCTAGTAACGTACTTGCTCGTGTGGAAAATAATATTAATAATTTTCTACTAACTCAAAAATAATTCTAAAATACTTTGATTTTAACTTTAGCTTACTATATTTACAACAACTAAAATTAATTTATTACTAATTTAAAATCAAAAAAATTATGGGAAAAGGAATTATTATTATTAAAGATACCGACAGAGGTATGATTAAAACTGACGCTGGAAAAGAAATTCCATATGTTCAAGCTAACAGCGATTTGTTAAATCTTAGAGCAAAGGCTGCTGTTCGTTTTGATGTTTACTTTAATGATTTAACAAAAGAAAGAACTGCTTACAATGTTGAGTTGCAAAGAACTGGAATTATCATCATTAAGGATACCGACAGAGGAATGATTACAGATGCTAACTATGGTGAAATTGAAGCGATTGTGCCATTTATGAAGGAAAGAGGGATTGAAGATGGTGCTACTGTAAGATATCAA
>JBIIOB010000402.1:0-2884 GCA_044337125.1 Bacteroidia bacterium | reverse complement strand
TCAGCACCAATCCATACTTTATAGCAACCACTTTTTTTCAAAAGATCAATTACTTCCTCATTCATACGATCAGCTCGTGTAATAATTTCGTAGCTAATGGTCAGATTTCTTTTTTCAATTTCTTCGGCAAATTCGGCTAGCCACTTATGACTAATTGTAAAAACATCGTCAACAAACCAAATGCGATCAGGAGCATATGTTTTATAAATCGATTCCAATTCATCAACAACTAAACTCGGTTTTCGCCTTCTATAAGTTCCTCCATAAACAGCTCTACTACACCATTTACAGGTATAAGGACAACCACGCATGGTACTAACTGAAATAGTATTATAACCATGTCGGTTTTTCCAAGCATTTAAATACAAGTGCAAATCAACTTTTTTACGATTAGGTGGAGCAAGAAGATTAATATCTTTTATCAACGTACGTTCTGCATTTATATGTAATTCTTTGTTTATAAGAACCGCTGTTCCTAAAATAGAGGTTGGAATAGTTGATGATTTAGAAAAATGTTGGACTATCTCATAAAAAGTCTCTTCTCCTTCACCTATCACTAATACATCAGCACCATACTTTAAAAAATTATCCGCATGATTTCTTACTTCTGGGCCTCCCAATACTATTTTCGAATTCGTAAGTGAAGGATTTGATTTGATGTAGTTAATAATCTTTAAGACATTTAATTTTGTCATAAGATTTGTATAAATAGCAATCAGGTCAGGCTTTTTCTCATCAAGTAATTTTGTGAATATATCAAAATTTGAAAAAGTATTATCTATAACATCATGTGGGATATCCTGCTGTTCTAAATAGGAGGAAATACTCAAAATGCCTAAAGGAACATAAGGCTTCATAATGGATTGCTCCAATGAGTCCTCACAAATAAAATAAGCATGTGTTAGAATAACTTTCATCTATTTTTTTTCAAACGATATATAAAAATGATCTGCACGATTAGCCAACCATGACCAATTTTTAATAAAGCTATCTAATATAACAAATAAGCGAAATAAGATGGGCCTTGAAGTAACTTTATTCTCAAAATAAGAAGGCGGAACAAAAAAACCGATAGGTTTTGTGGATACAACCTTAAATTGATTACTAAACAAACCAATAAGCTTTTCCGGTGAATAATAATAGGTCAAAAATCGTTGGTTTTCAATTATGGTTTCCACACCATGCTTCTCCTGTCTTCTGATTGTCCGGGATTTCAGTTTGAAGTAAACTTTTTCAATGAAACTATTGCTACTTATAAAAAC
The DNA here is from genome assembly GCA_044337125.1 of Bacteroidia bacterium. Taxonomy (GTDB): domain Bacteria; phylum Bacteroidota; class Bacteroidia; order 2-12-FULL-35-15; family 2-12-FULL-35-15; genus 2-12-FULL-35-15. Next base: position 1,622 of record JBIIOB010000402.1, on the reverse strand, counting down.
CATTACAAGTTTTCCTTTAGAGTTCAATTTTAATGCAGCGGCTTTGCAAAATTGAGTCAATTCAACTTCAGTTAAACAATTTAGTCCTCCAAAATTAGAGAATACCAAATCAAAAGTGCCATCTATTTTTTCTAAATCAATTGCATTACAAATTTCAAATTTTACATTTCCATCACCAAGCTTTCTTTTAGCTTCTTCTATCATTTTTGCAGAAATGTCGGTAGCCAAAACCCTCATGCCTTTCTTTGAAAAATAAATTGCATCTTCACCGGTACCACAATTAACTTCTAAAACTGAACTACAATTTTTTATTTCTTTAGCTAATTGGAAATACACTTGTTTCCTTTGCTCCGACCCGATTTTAGAATATGTAAAATCTGCATCATATGAGGACGAGGATTTATCAAAGGCTTCTTGCAACATCTTTCTCTATGGATTTCAGTTTGTTTTTTTCTTTGATAGCTCCCAAATGATAATAGGGATATGCTAATATTCTTTTAAAGTTTACTTCATCAAACTTTCCTTTTAAAAGAGAAGATAACATATTTAAAGATTGATTTTTGCGATATGACTTATGGATTAATCGATGCAATTGCCTGTAAAATTCAGGCTTATACGTATTCTTAAACATTAAAGCCAAATCATCGCTATCACTCCAATTCGATTTTGATTTTAGTTCTTCCTTTACCGATTCATAAAATTTTGTTCCAGGTAAAGGATATGAAACAGAAATTCCGATATCGTAAGGCAACAGTTTATTTACCATATCAATGGTAAGCTTAATGTCATCAACGGTTTCACCAGGGTAACCAAATTGCAGAAAAAATGCAGTTTTAATTCCAAACTTTTTTAATTTTTTTGTTGCTTCAGCAATTTGTTCAACTATGGTTCCTTTGTCCATGGCATCCAATATTTTTTGCGAACCGCTTTCTGCACCCATCCAAACCATATCACAGCCCGATTTTGCTAAATAGGAAATATTATCCTCCTCTAATAATAAATCAGCACGTGACTGAATTTTATACTTAATCTGAACTTTATTTTTTTTGACTTCTTCAGCAAAAGCTTTTAACCAACCTGGTTTTAATCCAAAAATATCATCAGCAAACCAAATGTGCGTAAACTTAAATTTTTCTTGCAATTGAATAATTTGCTCCACCACCTTTTCTGCAGAATGAGTATTGTATCTATTTCCATAGATTGGCTTTGCGCACCAATTGCATTTATAGGGACAACCACGTGTAGAAACCATGTTAATGGAAAAATAACCATGTTTGTCCATCCACATTTTACGATAAGGTTCAATGTTTATTAAATCCCATGCAGGTAATGGCAATTGATCTAAATCTTTTAAAACAGCTCTGGCATTGGTAACAATCAATTCATCCTTTTCCAAAAAACTGATTCCATCAATCAATTTATAATCAATGGAATTCTTCCCCGAAATAACATTAATCAATTCCAATAAAGTTTGTTCTGCTTCGCCACGAATGATAAAATCAGCTCCATTTTTTAAATAATCGGTTGCATGATCTGTTGAATCACTACTCGAAACTATTACTTTACAATTATAAGATTGGGCCAATTGCTGCATTCGAAAGGCTGCCTCACGCATATTGGTA
>JBIIOB010000049.1:0-9630 GCA_044337125.1 Bacteroidia bacterium | reverse complement strand
AAATGGGTGTTTTTATTTGGATTCATTTACGTCCTTCCATTCGGATTAACTGAAATCCAATCAGTTAATTGGCAACAATTGCCACCACAAATTTGGAGAGATATTTTATTTGTTGTACTTGCTACAACCTTTTTAGCTTATGTGTTAAACACCTATGCCTTAAGAGCATTAAGTCCTTCGGTTGTGAGTATTTACATTTATTTGCAACCATTCTTAGCATCCCTGATTGCCATCCTATATTACAAAAATGATGAACTCGATTTGCGGAAATTAACAGCTGGTGTGTTAATCATATTTGGTGTTTATTTGGTAAGTATGCCCTTTAAAAAACGAGTGAATAAAAGTGCTCCTCCTCAAGAATAGCCTCACAAAAAATAGTACATTTGTTTTATAAATAAATAACCCATGAGTTTTAAATCCATGACTGGCTTTGGGAAAGCTATACACGAAATTCCCGGTAAAAAAATTACAGTTGAAATACGTTCACTTAACAGTAAACAGCTCGACTTGAATTTACGTATTCCTTATTTGTACAAAGAAAAAGAATTAGAGTTGAGAACAGAAATAGGAAAACAACTAGAGCGTGGAAAGGTGGATGTAACAGTTTTTACAGAAACAACACAAGAATCAACCCCTACAAGCTTAAATAAAACATTAGCAAAGGCGTATTTTAACGAACTAAAAAGTTTATCGGAAGAGCTAAATGAAGGCACTGAAAACTTACTTTCCATTGTAGTTAAAATGCCTGATGTATTAAAAGCAGAAAGAGAAACCGTGGAGTTGGATGAAAAAGAATGGAATGAAGTTAAAGCAACTGTAAATAGAGCCATTGAAGCTTTTCAAAAGTTCAGAGATGATGAAGGAAAATCATTAGAAAATGAATTCAATAATCGCATTGGTATCATTGCTAAACTATTAAATGAAGTACTTCAATTAGACGATGCACGTGTTACGAACATTAAAAATAGGATCAAAAATAATTTAGAAGAAGTAATTGATACCAACAAAATTGATCAAAACAGATTTGAGCAAGAATTAATTTATTACATTGAGAAATTAGATATTACAGAAGAAAAATTACGTTTAAAAACACATTTGAATTATTTTAATGATACCATGAAAGAGCCTGGTAGCGGAAGAAAGCTTGGTTTCATTTCTCAAGAAATTGGTCGTGAAATAAATACCATTGGATCAAAAGCAAATGATGCTGGTATGCAAAAAATGGTAGTTCAAATGAAAGATGAATTAGAAAAAATTAAAGAGCAATTGTTGAATGTGCTTTAAATACATTTTTGTCATTGCGAGGAACGAAGCAATCCAACAAACCTATAAAATATGAGATTAAGGTATTTTATATACATAATGACAAATGCTAATAATACTGTGCTTTATACTGGAGTAACAAACAATTTAGAAAGAAGAACATTCGAACACAAAGAAAAGAAAGGATCGGCTTTTACAAGTAAATACAAAATTAATAAACTAGTATACTTTGAATTTTTTGCAACTGCAACAGATGCAATAGCAAGAGAAAAACAAATAAAGGCGGGATCAAGAAAGAAAAAAGAATTATTAATAAAAGAACTAAATCCAACTTGGAAGGATTTGTCAGACAGCTTCTTGTAGAGATTGCTTCTGTCGTTCCTCCATCGCAATGACGATAAACAAAAAATGGAAGGTAAATTAATCATATTTTCAGCGCCATCTGGAGCAGGTAAAACAACCATCGTACACCATTTATTAAAAGTATTTCCCGACTTAGAATTCTCTGTTTCTGCTTGCAGCAGAGAGATGAGAAAGGGGGAACAGTATGGCGTAGACTATTATTTTTTATCTGTAGACGAATTCAAAGATAAAATTGAAAGAGGAGAATTTGTTGAATGGGAAGAAGTGTATAAAGATAATTTTTATGGAACACTACGTTCTGAAGTAGAACGCATTTGGAAAAAAGGCAAGCATGTTATTTTTGATGTAGATGTAATTGGAGGGATTAACTTAAAAAAACAATTCGGCAGCAATGCGCTATCCGTTTTTGTGATGCCACCAAGTATCGAGCACCTCGAAAATCGTTTAAAATCAAGAGAAACAGAAACACCAGAAAGCATTGCTCGTAGAATGGGAAAAGCGGAGCAAGAATTAAAAACAGCAAATCAGTTTGATAAAATTATTTTAAACGATAAGCTCGAACATGCTTTCGAGGAAGCAGAACGCATTGTTGAAGAATTTTTAAACTAGGAAATAATGAGTAAAATACTTACAATCGATATTCATACACACATTCTTCCAGAGAACATTCCACACTGGAAAGAAAAGTTTGGCTATGGTGGATTCATTCAATTGGACCATCACAAACCTTGCTGTGCAAAAATGATTCGTGATGACGGGAAATTTTTCAGAGAAATTGAAGACAATTGTTGGAGTGCAGAAAAACGTATTCATGAATGTGACCATCACCATGTAGATGTTCAAGTACTATCAACCGTTCCTGTAATGTTTAGCTACTGGGCAAAACCAGAAGATTGCTTAAACCTTTCCATGTTTTTGAATGACCATATTGCAGATATTGTTCATCGCTATCCAAAACGTTTTATTGGACTTGGAACAATTCCTATGCAAGCACCTCAATTGGCAATTAAAGAACTGGAACGTTGCAAAAAAATTGGTTTAGTGGGTGTTCAAATTGGGACAAACATCAACCAAGAAAATTTAAACGAAGAAAAATATTTTGACATTTTTAAAGCTTGCGAAGAATTAGGAATGGCTGTGTTTATTCATCCTTGGGAAATGATGGGTGAACAAAACATGCAAAAGTATTGGTTGCCTTGGCTTGTAGGAATGCCAGCAGAAACTTCACGCGCAGCATGTTCACTTATTTTTGGTGGAGTTATGGAACGTTTACCAAATTTACGAATTGCATTTGCACACGGAGGAGGCTCCTTTCCTTCTACTATCGGAAGAATTGAACATGGATTTAATTGTCGACCAGATTTAGTTGCCATCGACAATCCAATTAATCCTAAAGAATATTTAGGTAAATTTTGGATTGATAGCTTGGTGCACGATGATCAAATGCTCGACTTTGTTGTAGGGATGTTTGGTGCCAACCGTGTTGCCTTAGGAAGTGATTACCCTTTCCCACTTGGGGAATTAGAGCCCGGTAAACTTATCAAAGAAATGCCTTACGAAAAGGACGTAAAAGAATTACTATTACATGGTTCGGCATTGGAATGGTTGAATCTAAAAAAAGAAATGTTTTTATAAAGACTTAGATACTAAAATAAAAAAGGCTCGAAATTAATTCGAGCCTTTTTCTTTTTATAAATGTTTTATGCTTATGGACATTTCTTCGCTTCTGCGCTGTCTAAAAATGCTTTTGCATTTTTGTTTGCAGCATCCAATTCAGCTACTTTTTTGAAATACGTTTTTGCAGTACAAACATCTTTGTTATTCATGTAATAAACACCTAAGTATGTATAAGCATCAATTAAATCTTTTTTGTTTTTCTCTACCTCTTCAGGTTTTATTTTAGAGATATAGGCTTCATAAAATGCTTTCGCTGACCATTTTTCATTTTTAGGATCTAATTGCGTGTTTGCTTTCGCTCTCCATAAATGACCCAAAGGAAGGTCGGGTTGAACCAAAATGATTTTTGCAAATGCAGAATCCGCATTTATAAAATCTTTGTTGTAGTAATACGCACGACCAATACCAAAATAATCATTTGCATTTGGTTTCACTTTCGCCATTTTTACTTTGTACGCTTCAATTGCTTCATTGTATTTTTTCAATTTAATGTAAGCATTTGCAATATCGCCATTTAACTCAACCTTGTCAGGTTGTAATTCCATAGCTTTTTTATATTCAATAATTGCTAAAGAATCTTTATTGTTTTTAGACAACAATTTTGCTCTATACTCATAATCCTTCGGAACAATTTTAGTATCAGGGGTTGCTTTTGCAAAGAATGCATCACTGTTTGCTAAACCATTTGCAAAGTCAGCAGTTTCAAATTGTGAAAAGGCTAAGTAACGCAATAAATAAACATTGTTCGCATCACATTTTTGTGCTTCTTGTGCAGCTACGATTGATTCTTTGTAATTTTTTGCTTCGTATAAAATACCTGCATAACGACCACGTGCAACACAATCATTGTTTAAATCCAAATAACGTTTTGCATTGTAAGCCGCATTTCCGAATTGACCAGCACGTAAATATATTTCAGCCATTTCGCGGTAAGCTGGAGCAAATGTTGAATCGATGTTTTTTGCTTTTTTATACGTTTCAATTGCCAATGTATAGTTTTTTGCACGGTTCCATACCTGACCTTGACGTAAAATTGCTCTTACCGACTTAGGATCTAAAGCACCTGCTTTTTCGTAGTTATTAACGGCATTTGTACCATCGTTTTGCTCTAAATAAACATCGCCTGTTAAAATGTACACTTCTGGATTCTTAGGCTCTAACTTAGCAGCTTGTCCTAATAATGTAGTAGCATCTGCCAAATTTTTAGTTTCTGCTTGGGTATATACTTCCGCAATTTTCATTAAAACGGTTGCATTTTTACCAGCAGCCAATGTTTGTGCTTTAAAAAAGTTTGCTTTTGCTTCGGTTTGTTTTCCACTAAACCATTCTATTTTACCCAAACCAATATAACCAAAAGCATTAGTTGGATTCACCTCAACAGCTTTTTGATAATGTTGTTTTGCTTTTTCGAACTGCTCGTTTTTAAACTGGTTTTCACCTGCATAAAAATGATATTCTCCATTGTTCGGTTGTCCTTGAATCAATGTATTAAACATTGCATCCGCTTTTTCGAACTGTTCGTTTGTTGTTAATTTAATTGCATCGCCTATTGTTTGAGCAAACATCCCGGAAGATGTTAAAACCAATGCTACAATCGATAATTTAATTCTGTTCATAATTGTTTGTTTTTTACTGTACTATTCAAATACTATTCCACATTTACTTGTACCATTCGAACAGGAGCAATTGCGGGTATTAATCCTGCTTTTAAAATCATTAATTGACCTTTATCGCCAGCTACGAATGAAACAAAGCCCATGCCAAGTCCAGCGCGTGTCTGACGATTAATCATGTATACATCTCTGCTAAAAGGGTATTCTTTTGTTTTGATGTATGCTTGATACGGCTTATAACCATCGTTATTACTGTCTTTTGCAATTTCTAAGACCTTCACTGTTTTCAAAAAGTTTTGTACTCTCGGGTCGTCCAAATCACTGATCCAATTTACGCTTAAAAATCCAATTGCATTCTTATTTTTGCTAACATATTCAATCACTTCGGGGTTTGAATTCACCGCAAACACATTGCTACCAAAAGCTTTTCCTGCCAATAGAGAATCTTGCATATAACGAGCGTTTGCAGAGCCTTTATTGTCGAATACGGCATTTATTTTACCCAATTGAGAGGATTTATTCAATTGACTCCAAAGTGAGTCGTTACCCATTAAAATCGATTTGATCTTATCGACCGTTAAAAGGGAATCAGGATTTTCAGGATTAACAATAATAGCAATGGCATCTTCGGCAATTTTAGTAGAAATTGGGAAAATGTTTTTTGATTCAAATTGTTTGCGTTCCGCTTTAGTTAAATCACGGCACATAACTATTACTTTGCAGGAATCGTTAATCATTTTATCCAATGCTTCGGCCTCTGCAAGGTAATCGGCATGCACTTTTGCATTTGGATAGATGGAATGAAAAGTATAAAGCTGTGTATCGAACAAACGAGCGAATGATTCGTCAACAACAATGTTTACTTCTCCAGAAGTTGGCGTATCGGTAGGCTCTGGTTTTCCACCAGGGCCACCACAAGCAAAAAAGACAGTAGCAGCAACAATTGCAACAACTGTATATTTATTGAGCTGTTTTAGCATCTTCTATTTTTTGTTTTAAGAGTTCTATTCTATTTTTTTTACTTGCAAATCTTCGATAAGCAACATAAAATCGCAAAATACCAAACAATACAAGAATAATTCCGATGGTAAAGCGTGCTTTGGGTAATAGGTCGGACCAGATTTCGGTAAATAAGAATAAGAATCCAACTACCAGATAAAAAGCAAGGAGAAGGAAACTAAAATAAAAGCGAGTTCTGTTCAAGAAACGTCTTATTTTAAGTTTAGTGCTCATTTTCTTTTCTAATTTTTTTAATGGTGCTGTATGTTCTAAATGAAGCATAGAGCAGAAAAACGATACCAACTTCCGTTCTATAAACAGGGAAGGAGTCGGTGGCAATATCAGTAAATAAAAACAGTAACCCGAGGGCTAAATAAAGCGCTACCATTACAAATGCAATATAGTGGCGAATTTTATTTACCGATGGGTTACTGCTGTATATCACTTACTTATTTTAAAGTAAACTTAATTGGTAAGTTAAACTGTACACGAACTTCGCGACCGTTTTGTTTACCTGCTTTCCAGTTTGGCATTGATTTAACAACACGCATTGCTTCTTTATCGCAACCTGGTCCGCCAGAAACACCTCTTAATACTTTTACATCAGTAATGTTTCCATCTTTCTCAACAACGAATGTTACATAACATGTTCCAGAGATACCTGCTTCTTTTTCAACTTGTGGGTATGAAATGTTTTTTTGAATGTATTTCATCATTTCAAGATCTCCACCAGGGAATGTTGGCATTTGCTCAACAATAGTTAAAGGAGCTTCAACAACTGGTTCAACAACACCAGAACCATTGCCTTCATCAGGAATGATGATGTCATCTCCGCCAGTACCTTCTTGTGTTACAGTACTAATTTGAGGAGTTTCCTCTGTTTGAACTGGTGGTGGATCATCCACAACCTCTTCATCCGTAACCACTGGAGGAGTAAACTTTACAGTTTCCATTACTGGTGGTGGCGGTGGTGGTGGTGGTGGTGGTTCGGTTTCATCGATTGGCGGTGGTGCCGACAAATCAACTGGAGTGATGTCCACAGGAACTTCCACTTCATCCATTTTATTGTTTATCCAATCAATTATTGTAGGCAAGCTAACTAAAAGCACAAAAGATGCACCTGTAATTAGCAAAGCCAATGCTACTGATTTATTGTGGTTTTTGCGTAAGTCGTAAGCACCATATGATTTGTTTCTGTCTTCAAAAACAATGTCATTACGCACTGGAGCAACTACGCTATCCCAATTATTAAATAATGAATCTGCCATGCTGCTATTATTTTGTTGCTGCGTTAATTAATTCTAATTCTTTCGGCATCATATCAACCACTGCATATTTACCGATGTTGCAAACGTTTAATTCGTCAATAACATCAATAATGTTTTTGTATACAGCTTTATCGTCAGCCTTAATAAGCACAGTTAATGCTTCTTTTTTCCCTTTTTCTCCAACAGCTAAACGTTTGTAAGTAGTATCAGCTATTTCTTTTTTCACCAATTGCTCTTCCAATTTTTTAATGGCATCAACAGTTGGTTTATTTTTTTCTAAAAGTAATTTATGTAAACCTTCAGATGAGAAATCGGTTTTTGTTAACTGTGTTGGTGGCATCCCTTTTTCGTTTCCTTCTGCATAAAACTCACCAGCGTAATAAAAAATGGCATCATCTTTTGTCATAATAAAAGTTAATGCATTGTTTACTTTCATTTGTTTTGTTTTATCATCAATCGGAGCCGGGAAGTTAATCTCCATTGTTTTAGGCTTACTAAAAGTAGAAGTAAGTACGAAAAACGTAAGGAGCAAGAACGCCAAATCCACCATTGGCGTCATATCTATTTTGGTAGATGATTTTTTGGCGCGTTTTTTTTCATGTTTTCCGCCACCGCCACCATCTGTATTTACTTCAGCCATTTTATTTCGTTATACGTTAATAATTAATTCGTTATTCTCCAGGAGGAACTTCAGCCGGACCTTGCTCAAGATCAGTAATTAAATTGAAACGATATATTTCCATATCTGTAAACACTTTAATAATGTCTTTTACTGCAATGTAATTTGTTTTACCATCTGCTTTAATAGCAAAACGTAATGGCTCGTATTTAAATTCTCTTCCTAGTGTTTCAGCTCTTTCTTTTTCAGCCTTTGCTTGTTTTGCTGCTTCAATTCTACCGAATTGAATCCAGTTAGCTAATTGGTTGTCAAGTGAGTCATGAGGAATCCCTTTGCTTTTTACTTTAACTCTTTCAGGGTCTTCCAAATTGATGTACTCTTTTAGCTGTGCAATAGGAACACCGATACTTGTCATACCTCCGAAGGTTTTTTTCTCTTCTTCCGAAAAAGTGATTTTGTATTGTTGTCCCATTTTCTCCAAGGTTTTTTTACGAACCTCTGTATTGTTGATGTTGAAGAAAGGACGACCTTGTTCATCGATGGAAACTAATATTACATTTTCAGGTAATAATTTATCCGCAGTAGATGAAGGCGTATCAACAACAACAGGTTCTGTAACCCTTGAAGTAGCAGTAAGCATAAAGAAAGTAACCAAAAGGAAGGCCAAATCCACCATTGGAGTCATATCCAACGAAGGGCTACCTTTACCTGTATTTACTTCAGCCATTTCTTATCTTTTTTAAATTAATTCAATCAATGTTAATTACAATCTAATGCTCTAAAATTATTTAGAGAATTTTAATGTATGTAAAATGCTGTAACCAGCTTCGTCCATACTGTGTGTGATTGCATCAACACGTGTAGTGAAGTAATTGTAAGCCATGATACCAAGTACTGAACCACCGATACCTAAAGCTGTATTGATAAGTGCCTCAGAGATACCTGTTGCAAGTGCAGCTGTATCAGGAGAACCTGCAGCAGACATCGCAGCAAATGAACGAATCATACCCAATACTGTTCCGATCAAACCCCAAAGAGTTGCGATAGTAGCACAAGTAGTGATGATTGTTAAGTTTTTAGATAACATTGGTAATTCTAAAGAAGTAGCTTCTTCTAATTCTTTTTGAACTGCCTCAATTTTCTCTTCTGTATTTAATGAAGAATCATTTTGTACGGTTTGTAATTTTTCAACACCTTGGCGAACAACATTTCCTAATGATCCTTTTTGTTGATCACAAGCAGCAATTGCTTCATCGTAGTTACCAGCAGCTAAAGATGCTTTGATGTTACGTAAAAACACATCCGCTTTTCCGCTACCTTTTGCTTTAGAAATTGTAATAAAACGCTCTAATGTAAATGTGATAACAATAATTAAGATCGCCATCAAAATTGGTACGATAAATCCACCAGAATACATCATACCTAAATAATTACCTTGTTTCGGATGACCTTCTGCATCAAAGTTGTCAGGGTTTCCTAATACGAACATGTAAATCATAATTCCAATACCAACTGAAATTAAGATCGCTAATAATGCGGTCATAAAGTTAAATCCGCCCGATGTTTTGTTTGTGTTACTCATATTGATTTTGATTTTTGGTTTTTATTATTTAATTAATTGTTAATGTTAATACATACTTATTTTTGAAATTGTTTCGGATAGTTTCCTCCAAAACAGGGTTCCAAACATACTAAATCTATTTTGAATGTAAAAATTTATCATGATAAGTTAATTATTTTTTTACTTGCCGAATTGGCTTGTTTCTAACCACGAATTAAGCTAATATATTGTTCCGTCTGAGCACCAGTTATTTAGTGGTGGTATTTA
>JBIIOB010000400.1:0-2892 GCA_044337125.1 Bacteroidia bacterium | reverse complement strand
TTTTGTGATTATAATTGTTGGTGAATCGTAATTCATTTTTTTGTTTTCCTTACATTTAGATAGTTGTTTTAAAAGTTTTTATTAAATTAGCACAAACATCTATTTATGGCAATTCGAAAATCAAAAAATGAATTACGTATTCATTTGGTTGAAGATGATAAATTTTACAATAAATTTTTAACTCATCATCTATCTCTTAATCCTGATAATGTTATTGAGAGTTTTACCTCAGGTGCCGATTTACTAAAGAGCATCTATAAAAATCCTGATATTATAGTTTTGGATTATTCTCTGCCAGACTATAATGGTTCTGCACTTCTAAAAAAAGTAAAGGAGTCAAACCCTGATATTTCTGTTATTATTGTTTCTGGTCAGGAAGATATTTCCACAGCTGTAAAATTGCTTAAGGAAGGAGCATCCGATTATATTGTAAAAAATGATGAAACAAAGGAGCGCTTATGGGTAGCGGTTTCAAATTTACGTGATAGAATTTCTTTAAAGGAAGAAATTGTGGAGCTCAAAAATGAGTTAATTACGCAATATGATTTTTCCGAAACAATGGTTGGATCGAGTGGAGTAATGAAAAATGTGTACTCTATGATTGAAAAGGCATGTAATTCTAATATTACCGTTTCAATTTATGGTGAAACTGGAACAGGGAAAGAAGTTGTTGCAAAAACAATACATTATAATTCTGGAAGAAAGAAAGGTAAATTCATCGCTGTTAATGTTGCTTCCATTCCAAGTGAATTAATAGAAAGTGAATTATTTGGCCATGAAAAAGGAGCATTTACAGGTGCAATTGCTCGTAGAATTGGTCGTTTTGAAGAAGCTCACAATGGAACATTGTTTTTAGATGAAATTGCTGAAATGGAATTGCCTATGCAGGCAAAATTGCTCCGTGTGCTTCAAGAACGAGAATTGAATAGAGTAGGTGGTAATGAAACCATTAAATTTGATGCAAGGATAATTGTTGCAACACATAGAGATTTATCGGAAGAGGTTAAAAAAGGTACTTTCAGGGAGGATCTTTATTATAGAATTTTGGGTTTATCAGTTCATTTGCCGCCCTTGAGAGATAGAACTTCAGATATTATTCTTCTTGCAAAACATTTTATTAAAATGTATTGCAAAGAGAATAAAGTAAGTTTGATTAAAATGTCAGCAGAGGCTCAAAATAAACTAATGGATTATCATTTTCCTGGTAATATTCGAGAGTTGAAATCAATTATTGATTTGGCTTGTGTAATGTGTGATAATCAAATTATAGAAGCAGATAATGTGAAGTTTTCAAAAAGTACAGCAAGCAATGATATTTTCTTAAAGGAAATGACATTGGAGCAGTACAATCAAAAAATCATCAATAGCTATCTTGAAAAATATAATAATAATGTTCTTTTAGTAGCTCAAAAACTTGATATTGGGAAATCGACAATTTACCGAATGCTAAAGGAAACAACCTAAATAGTTGTCCCATTTTCGATACAAAAATTCCCAATTTGGGATAGTTTAATTGATTTTAAATTTGTAATTAATTGTATTTCAGTTATTTGTAATTTGGAGTAAAATTTGAGTAGTACTATATAATTAACAGAGTCTTAATTGTAAATATTATTCCTATGGCTACTAGATTAGAATCAACAAAAAAATCAAGTGTATTCATCCTTGATGATGATCAGTTTTTTTTAGAAATGATGAAAGAAATCATTTCGAAACAAATACCATCCTTATCCGTTTCCGTTTTTAACAAAAAGGAAGAGTTTCTTGAAAATATGAAACAGAACCCTGATGTAGTTTTACTTGATTACAATTTGGGAGTTGAAAATGAATTGCCAATCAATGCCCATTCGGTTCTAGTAACAATAAACCAAATGAATCCCCTGCAAAAGGTGATTTTAATTTCCGATGAAAACACGGCAGGCTTGCTACAAGAGTATCAACAATTCCGAGATTTAAGTTATATCGTTAAATCGCAAACAGTTCCTTCAGAAATTACTAATATTATTTATCATTCACTTTAATTTCTTTGTAGATTCAGCTGATTTATGAAAGAAATAGAACGTTTAAGGAAATTATTAGAGGAAGAAAAACAGAAAAATTTTCTTCTGGATAGAGAATTGCAATTAAAGGAGGTTGAACTTAAAACATTGCAGAAAAACACTGAAGATACATTTCGAATCGTTGTAGAGTCAGCTGATGATATTATTTTTAAAACCGATTTAAATGGTTTTTTTACTTATGTAAATCCAGCCGCTGCAAAAATTATTGGCTATCCTGTTTCAGAGTTTGTAGGAATTTATTTTTTGGATATAATTAGAGAAGACTATAGACCTGAAATCCTTCAAGCATATACCAATCAGTTAAAATCGCGATTAGGGAATGTGTATACCGAATTTCCAGTTATTAAAAAGGATGGTTCTATTTTTTGGGTTGGTCAAAATGTACAACTTATCTATAAAGATGATAATGTAATTGGTTATTCTGCTATTGCAAGGGATATAACACAACGTATTCGTTCGCAGGAGCAATTAAATTTAGTGAACACCCGTCTAGAATCCATTTTTAATAATCTAAATCTTGGATTATTGCTTGAGGATAGCGATCGAAGAGTAATTCTTACCAATGCCAAGTTTTGTGAATTGTTTAATTACGATATCCATCCCGATGAAATGGTTGGTCTTGATTGCAAAGCTGGATTGGAGAAAATTATAGATTATTTTGTTGATGGTAGAACTCAAATTGACAAATTAAAAAAGTGCGTTGAGGATAAGGTAATATGTCTGAAACAGGAAGTAAAACTAAGTGATGGAAGAATATTCGAATGGGATTATATTCCAATTTTTGTTGAAAAGAAATACATCGGTCATCTTTGGAAATACAAAGATATTACGG
>JBIIOB010000047.1:0-9643 GCA_044337125.1 Bacteroidia bacterium | reverse complement strand
GTTTTCGTGAATCGTTTCATACCCATTAACATGGCGCGTTGTTCATCGCCAGTAGCAAAGCTATTGATTGCTTCTTTACCCGACTTATGAATTCTATCTGCTGCATCATTGATGTACACACGCATCATGTCTAATTGTTCTTTCGCAGCAGCTTCGCCTTTCATAGCAACTAATTTTTCTGCACGTAATAATACTGATTCAGAAACATAAGTTTCAATAATCATATCAGCAATGTTCATCAATATCTCTTGCTCTTTACCTAACTGCATCATTAATTTTTGAACAGCAGCACCAGCAACCATCAAAACCGATTTTTTGAATCCTTTTACATACTTCTTCTCATTCGACAACAAGGTTGTTTCTTCGGTAGAAAAATCAGGTACAGCCATTAATTCAGCAGCAACAGCTTGTGCAGGCCCCATTAAATCTAACTCGCCTTTCATTGCACGTTTCAACATCATGTCAACTGTTAACATTCTGTTGATTTCATTTGTACCTTCAAAAATACGGTTGATACGAGCATCACGATAAGCTCTATCCATAGGAGCTTCGGCACTGTATCCCATTCCACCATAAATTTGAACACCTTCATCTACCACATAATCCAACACTTCTGAACCATGTACTTTAACTATTGCAGCTTCCACAGCAAATTGCTCTACACCTTTTAATTTTGCTTTTGCTTCATCCATCCCACCTGCAATCAATGATTTCGTAGCATCTTCTACATTTTGACTTGCACGGTAAATAGCAGCTTCACTAGCATATACGCGTATAGCTTGTTCAGCAATTTTATAACGGATAGCACCATATTTTGAAATTGATCTTCCAAATTGTTGGCGCTCGTTTGCGTATTGAACCGATTTCGAAATTGTTTCTTTTGAACCACCAATTGCTGCACCAGCTAATTTAATACGACCTAAGTTCAAAATGTTCACAGCTATCTTAAATCCATTTTGTCTGTCGGACAATAAATTTTCAACTGGAACTTTACAATCGTTGAAGAATACTTGACGTGTAGAACTTCCTTTGATACCCATTTTATGCTCTTCAGGATTTAAGGTAATTCCACCGAATGATTTTTCTACTATGAATGCACTTAAATTTTCATCATCATCAATTTTTGCAAACACAGTATACACATCTGCAAATCCACCATTGGTAATCCACATTTTTTGTCCGTTCAAAATGTAATGTTTTCCATCTGCAGTAAGTTTCGCATTTGTCTTTCCTGAATTTGCATCCGAACCAGAACTTGGCTCTGTTAAGCAATATGCTGCTTTCCATTCACCACTTGATAATTTAGGAATGTATTTTGCTTTTTGCTCTGCATTTCCATAATACAAAATTGGTAAGGTTCCAATTCCTGTATGCGCTGAAATCGCAACAGCAAATGAATGTCCAGCACCCAATACTTCAGTTGCCAACATGGAGGTTGTAAAATCTTTTCCAAAGCCACCGAACTCCTCAGGAACTGAAATTCCTAACAATCCAAGTTCACCTGCTTTGTTTAACAAATCAACCATTAAACCTTCTTCTTGCGCATCAATGCGATCAAGATTATTCCAAACATTTTGCGACAAAAAATCGGTACATGTTTGTGCAATCATTAATTGTTCTTCGTTCCACTCTTCTGGAATAAATACATCTTTTGCTTCTGTTTCTTTGATAAGGAATTCTCCTCCTTTTAATGCTGTCATGTTGGATGTTGGATTTTAGATGTTAGACTATTTGTTTTCTTAATGTTGATATAAGTGAATTTATCATTCTTTCTAGTTTATTAATATTAAAGATGAACATATCAAAATCATCTTTGGGAATATATGAAAATTCAAATGCTAGTATCATTTGTGTTTCAAGTTCAAAGCATGAACCAATTGCGATATTTAAAAACTGAGTAAATTCTTTATTACTATTTCTACCAGCACCTTCCGCAATATTAGAAGGTATAGATATGGCAGCTCTATTCATTTGGGATGTTAGACTATAAATTTCAGATTGAGGAAATTTCATGGTTACCTTATAAGTATGCTTTGTAATTTCCATTGCCTCTTGCCAAACTTTTAATTCTCTAAAATTGTGCATAATCTTCTTTTTCCAATATCTAACAATCTAACATCCAAAATCCGTTTACAACATTTCAAATACGCCTGCTGCACCTTGTCCTGTGCCCACGCACATGGTTACAACACCATACTTTTGTTTTCTACGTTTTAGTTCTCCAAACAATTGTACAGATAACTTTGCACCCGAACAACCTAATGGATGTCCTAATGCAATTGCACCACCATTTACATTTACTTTGCTTTGATCAATATTTAACTCACGACAAACAGCTAATGATTGAGAAGCGAATGCTTCGTTCAATTCAAACAAGTCAATATCATTTTGAGTTAAGCCTGCTAGTTTTAATGCTTTCGGAATAGCTGCAACTGGACCAATTCCCATAATACGTGGAGGTACACCAGCAGCAGCGTAACTCACCATTCGAGCAATTGGAGTAAGGTTATTTTCTTTTAAGAATTTTTCACTTACTACCATTACGAATGCAGCACCGTCACTTGTTTGAGATGAATTACCTGCTGTAACAAATCCTTTTGCATCAAACACTGGTTTTAATTTTGCCAATGCTTCAATGGTTGTATCAGCACGTGGTCCTTCATCGGTATCAACAATAAAATCGCGTGTTTTCTTTTTCTCGTTTTCATCCAAGTAGGTTTCAGAAATCTTGATAGGTACAATTTCTTCTTTGAATTTTCCTTCTTTGATTGCATTGATTGCTTTCAAATGTGAATTCAAAGCAAATGCATCTTGATCTTCACGACTCACCTTGTATTCTTTTGCAACTGCTTCTGCAGTTAATCCCATACCCCAATAGTGATCAGGATGAGCTAATGCAACACCAGCATGTGGCACAATACGCCATCCACCCATTGGGATTAAGCTCATGCTTTCGGCACCACCAGCAACAATACAATTTGCCATACCAGCATGTATTTTTGCAGCAGCAATCGAAATTGTTTCTAATCCCGATGCACAGTAACGGTTCACTGTCATACCAGAAACTTTATCGGTATTAAATGCCATTAATGAAATTAAGCGAGCCATGTTTAGTCCTTGCTCCGCTTCTGGCATAGCATTTCCTACAATTAAGTCATCTACTTGCTCATGACTTACATTGGGTACACTTGCCATTAAATGTTTGATTACATCGGCCGCTAAATCATCGGGGCGTGTAAAACGAAAACCACCTCTGTTGGCTTTGCCAACTGCAGTTCTAAAGCCTGCTACTATATATGCATTCATAGTTATTAATTTCTTAAGATTTTACCACCTGTAATAATTGACTGTAATCGTTCTAATGTTTTGCGTTCACCACACAAACTCAAGAATGCTTCACGTTCTAAATCCAATAAGTATTGTTCGCTTACCAATGTTGGAGCAGATAAATCGCCACCACATAAAACATACGCTAACTTTTGAGAAATTTTAACATCGTGTTCACTGATGTAATTTCCAACTTGCATTGAATTAGCTCCTAAATACGCTAAACCTAAGGCTTGCTTACCAAGTACACGAATATCTTTGCGAGGTGTTGGTTTTGTATAACCAGCTTCAGCTAACTCAATACAATTTAATTTTGCTTCTGCTAATAAACGATTGCGAGAAATCACTACCACATCTTTTCCTTTTCTTAAATAACCTAAGTCGAATGCTTCATAAGCTGATGTTCCAACTTTTGCTTGCCCAATCGTCAAGAAACGATCGCGGAAATTATTTAATTCGATATCGCCTTCTTGTAACTCATCCGACAAACGAACAGCGAACTCTTTGGTTCCACCACCACCTGGGATTAGACCTACTCCAAATTCAACCAATCCCATATAGGTTTCTGCATGAGCAACAACTCTATCTGAGTGCAAACTCATTTCGCAAGCACCACCTAATGCTAAATTGTGAGGAGCAACCACAACTGGTATCGAAGAATAACGAACACGCATCATGGTATTTTGGAACGTTTTGATGGCGAAATTTAATTCGTCATACTCCTGCTCTACTGCCATCATAAAAATCATTCCGACATTTGCACCAGCACTAAAATTGGCCCCTTCGTTCGAAATTACTAAACCTCTAAAATCTTTTTCTGCAATTTCAATTGCTTTGTTAATTCCTTCAATCACTTCTCCACCGATGGAATTCATTTTTGTATTCCATTCTAAATTCACAATTCCATCTCCAATATCAGTAAGTGTAGCTCCACTGTTTTTCCATACTGTTTTTGTTGGACGAATATTATCTAATAAAATAAATGATTCTGTTCCAGGAATAACCTTGTATGACTTAGAAGGAATATCATAATATTTACGGCTACCATTTTCTACTTTATAGAAAGAAGTAGCACCACTAGCAATCATATCATTAATCCATTGAGCAGGTTTGTTACCTGCTGCTTCCATCGCTTTAACCGTTTCAGCGATTCCTAATGCATCCCAGTATTCGAACGGACCTAAATCCCAGCCGAAACCGGCTTTCATTGCATCATCAATTTTGAAAAGCTCATCCGTAATTTCAGGAATACGATTACTTACATATGCAAACAAACCATAAAAGGTTGCGCGGTAAAATTCACCTGCTTTATCCGTTCCAGCTGCTAACACTTTTACACGTTCGCGTAAATTGTCAATTGTTTTTGTTTTTTCTAAGGTTGCAAATTTTGCTTTTACAGATGGTTTGTATTCCAAAGTTTTTAAATCCAAGGAATGAATTTCTGATTTACCATTTGCTCCTTTTACCTTTTTGAAAAAGCCTTGTTCTGTTTTGCTTCCCAACCATTTATTTTCAACCATCTTAGCAACATAAGCAGGAAGCTTAAAATATTCTTTTGCTTCATCGTTTGGAACACCAGCAGCTAATCCATTCGCAACATGCACTAAAGTATCTAAACCAACCACATCACACGTGCGGAATGTAGCTGATTTTGGTCGACCTAAAACTGGTCCTGTTAATTTATCAACCTCATCAACGGTTAATCCCATTTTTTCGACCATATGGAATAAACTCATTATCCCAAATACACCGATACGATTCGCAATAAATGCAGGTGTATCCTTACACAATACCATTGTTTTACCTAAATACAACTCACCGTATTTCATCATAAAATCGATAACCTCAGGTGATGTTTTAGGAGTTGGAATAATTTCCAACAACTTTAAATAACGAGGTGGATTAAAGAAATGAGTTCCACAGAAGTGCTTTTGGAAATCTTCGCTACGACCTTCATTCATTAAATGAATAGGAATACCAGAAGTATTGGAAGAAATTAATGTTCCTGGCTTACGATATTTTTCTACATTTTCGAATACTTGCTTTTTGATATCCAAGCGCTCAATCACTACTTCAATGATCCAATCACAAGTAGCGATGTCTTTCATGTTATCATCAAAATTCCCAGTAACAATTCGCTTCGCAAATGTTTTGCGATAGATTGGAGAAGGATTTGATTTTAATGCAAAAGCCAAAGCATCATCTACAATTTTATTGCGTGATTTTTTATCTGCTCCAGCATCTTTAGGAACAATGTCGAGTAATATTACTTCAACACCAATGTTTGCAAAATGGCAGGCAATGCGACTTCCCATAACACCTGAGCCTAAAATTGCAACTTTTTTTATGCTTCTATTCATAGTAATTATTATTTAATCAGTTTATTACGTTCTTCTGCTAATTGTATAATTTCATTGATCGTTTTTAAGAAATCATCAATCTTGGTTTTACCCAATTTTGTTTCAATTTCTGTATTAAAATTACGAACAATATTTTTTGCAAGTTCTTTATTTTCTTTTCCTTTTTGTGTTAAGATAATCTTAACTTTTCGCTTATCTGCTTTATCTGCTTTTCGAACAATTTGCTTATCGTCCTCTAAGGTTTTTATAATGCGTGATAAGGAGGTACTTTCCATCCCTAGCTTAGGAGCGATATCAGAAGCATAGGAACCATCCTGACTATCAATGTTCAATAAAAAATGCCCAATAGCAATACTACCACCGTACTGTGCAGCTTCTGCATTGTACATACGGCTAATAATTTGCCAAGCTGACTTTAATTTTGAATCAATGGTTTCGGTATGCTGTTTTGCCATAACAAAACAAACATATGTAAAAAATATTTATTATGCAAGCATAATAAATATTTTTTTATGATATTAATCAGAAAAAGAGAAAAAACTACTTTTTGATGGATGCAGCCTTATTTAACCAAATTTGAGCATTGGCTTCATCTCCCAGATTACGATAGGTTAAACCAATGAATTGGTAGGCAGATTTGTAGTTTTTATCTACCTCGGTAGCGGCTTTAAAGCTTTCAATGGCCTTCACAAACATTTTATTGGCATTCACCATGTCTTTTTGGGCTTTATAGGATTCGCCCATTGCCCCATATGCGCTACCTAGGTTGCATCGAGCTTCGGCATCGTATTTATTGATTTCAATTGCTGTTTGAAATGCTTTTGCTGCTTCAGGAAAGTTACCAATCGAAAACAAACAGGTACCAACATTATTATGATACATTCCTTTATCGGGATTCATTTCCATTGCTCGGCTATAACTCTTAAATGCAGCTTCGTAATTTTTTTGTTCGTAATAGATCTTTCCTGCTACATTATGTGCATCTGGGAACAGCTCATATAATTTTAAGGCTTTTTCAATATTTTTTTGAGCTGTTTTTAAACGGTATTCGCGATCTTGAGGACTTGCTGCCGCCAATGTATCTTTATTCACCATATGGTTGGCATGGTAAAAAAGCATATGAGCACTATTTGGAACCGTTTGGATGTCTTTTCCAAACAAAGTGGTATCCGATTGCCAATCTTTATTTCTTGAATACGATTTTACGCTATAAATGGTAATTAAAAGCGCACAAACAGCCACAATGTTTTTAATACTGCCTATGGATAAAAAAGACTTCGTAGTAGCATTTAACCAATCAGTTTTAAATAGTTTACTTAATAAATAAACGAAGGCAATACAAAAAGCAATGGAAGGGAAAAACAATAAGCGCTCTGCCAGATGAGTTCCAATTAACATAAAAATATTCGATGCCAAGGCCATACTAATTAAATAGAAGAAAATGCAAAACGATAAGATGTGCTTTTCTTTTAACTTTTTAATTGCATAAACCAAAATAAAAACATGAAATGCCAAAGCCATCAGCAATCCAATATTTCCTAATGAAGTAACTACTGGAATGGTATCAAATGAATAATCGCAGGATAATGGATGCGGAAAAATCAATAACAAAAAGTAAATACCCATGATATAAATTGCCGTCAGTTTTTGATGTGCTACATTGCTTGTAAACAATATGGAATTATCAATCACTGGAATATTTTTAATGCCTAAACTACCAATTATATTTATGTGTAGTAAAATATACGCAAACGCAACACCTGCAATTGCCCCTGTTATTTTAAAAATCTGTTTTGATGAAGCATCCTTGAAAAAATAGATAAACAAAGGAACGATTGCTACGTATACTATTGCCGACTCTTTTGAAAGTAAACCCAAAAAGAAGGCACCCAATGCCAAAGAAAAATGGACCATCTTTGAACTTTTCAAATAAGCTGAAATAGCCAACAAGGAAAGTAATAAAAAAATCATACTCAAAATCTCATCTCTACTTTTAATATTTGCAACCACTTCGGTATGGATTGGATGAGCTGCAAAAAGCATCACAATTAAAAATGAAAAATACACATTCAACTTTGTGTATCTAAGGAGGACAAAAAACAATAATACACAACCAAGGGCATACAACAACACATTTACAAAATGATGAAAATGGGCATTGTCGGGCGACAATTGCCATTCAATAGCAAACATTGCTTTACTTAATGGACGATACAAATTACTTTCATTGTTTGCATATCCATCGCGATAACTCGAGGAAAATATTTCCTTTAAGGCTTTAGTACCTTGTTGGGTCATTTTATTTTCCTTAATGATCGAATAGTCATCCAATACAAATCCATGCTTTAAAGTATTTGCATAAAGAAAAAATGCAAAAAGTGCTATTACAAAAGATAATCGATAAAGCAATTTTTTATCGAACTCAACAGCAACCATGCTGCCAGCGGATTTTGCTTTTTTTGACGGATTGTTTGTTTTTTTGGATGACATAGTATTTAAAAGCCTATTTACTTTCTATTAAATAATACACACAAGTGGTTACATAATTCCTGAAATAAGGAATATTTCTAACAATGAAATTTTGTTTCAAGGGACGCAAATTAAATTTGAATGTATAAATAGGATTCAGTAAATAATGAATCTTATGGATGGTATTATAACCAGCCGACTCCACAATACGTTCAAATCGTTCAATTGAAATACCGGTTTCTTTGATTTCGGTATACATTTCAACATTTTCATTAAATACTTTTAAAAGCCATTCGTAAATACCAAATGGCAATAAATGCACATATGGAAACCTTGAAATAAATTTACTTCTACATACTTGTTGATGTCCACCGAATGGCATTTGCCATGGAGGAAACCCAAAATAAATAACACCTTTTGGATTTAAAAAAGACTGCAGTTCCTTCAATAACTTTTCCTGATCATGAATGTGTTCAATCACATCTTTTAAAATAATAAGGTCGAATTTACCACCCAAATCAGTATTAACATCAATTTTATAAATATCTCTATTGATAACCATTGCTTGTTTATCAGCAATTTCTTTTGCTAAAAATTGTTTGAAGTATTCGCATCGTGACTGATCCAACTCTACTCCCACTACAACACAACCTCTGTTCAAAAATGGTTTTAAAACACCTCCCTCGGCACATCCAATTTCTAATACGCGCATTCCTTTGAACAATGACCTCTTTGCTTCAACAAAGGGAATGATGTATCGTTCTGAATTTAGCGTTTGATGACTAAAGTATACTTCCTTGTTTTTATGAAATTCAAACATATGCTGATTTATTCTGGTAATTACACAAATATAACAATTTACTCAAGTATTCAATCTAGCGATGGAGTGATAATCTCTTGCACTCTGCCTATCTGATAACTATCCAATTGTACTTTAATTCCTCTCGAATGAAAGGCACTGCTCGTTAGGATTGCATGAACTCTCCCTCTTGTTCTTTTACCGGTCCGTTGATCTTTTTTTAGAACGATATCAACCTCTAACCCAAGTTTTATATTGGCTCGGAACATGTTGGGTGTTTTAGACACCTGTAAATTCATTGATGGCATATCGCAAAAATACTTAAATTTGATTAACCTATTCAAAAACAAAGTAAGTATGAAAAAAATACTTTTCACATTATTTCTTTTTTCCCTTTTACTCAATTCATTTGCTCAAGGCAACATGAAAACACGTAAATGGCGAAGCACTGAATTAGATTCACTTACAAAAGCACAAGGCCTATTTGAAGAAGAAAATTTCGTAATGGCACTTCCAATATTTGAAGCATTACACAACAGTCATCCAAAAGAACTTTATCTCAGTTATGTATTTGGAATATGTGGATTATACAGAAGCGATATGCATGAAAAATCTATGGAGCTGCTAAGTACAGTTTATGAAAAAAACAAAAGAGCTGCTGACATTGAGTATGACTTAGCAAGAGCCT
>JBIIOB010000046.1:0-9646 GCA_044337125.1 Bacteroidia bacterium | reverse complement strand
TCGTTTTACGAAACACGTATCGCTTGGAGCATATTTTAGGTCCAGGTGGAATTAATATTCTACGAAAAGTATTTGGTGTAATTCTTTTAGCAATTGCAGTGAAATTGTTTAGAACACACGCAGGGTTGTAGTGATAGAAGACTATAGACAATTTAAAGCAGTAGACAAAAGACAATAAAAAAGTAGACAAATAAACAGTGGACAAGAAAATTGATATTGATAAAAAAACTGAAAAAGCAAAAACCGCTTTTAAGTTTAAGGATCTTACTGTTTATAAAAAAGCATTTTCTCTCGCAATGGAGATTTTTCATGTTTCAAAGCATTTTCCTGAAAATGAGAAATATGGTCTGACTAGCCAGATAAGACGCTCATCCCGTTCCGTTTGTTCTTCAATAGGTGAAGGTTATCGAAAAAGAAGATATGAGGCACATTTTATTAGCAAAACAAGTGATGCGGATATGGAAAATAGTGAAACAAGTGTTTGGATTGATTTTGCTTTTGAATGTGGTTATATTGATGAGGACTCAAAAGAAAAGTTAAACGATAAAGCAGCTGAAATAGGGCGATTACTAAATCACATGATTGAAAATCCAGAAAAGTATAATAGAAATTAATTGCACCAATTGTGAAATTTAAAACAATTGCCAATTGATTTTATTTTGTCAATTGTCTACTTTTTTTTCAATTGTCTACTGATAATTAAGCATAAAACATGATAAAAGTTTATACAGACGGTGCATCAAGAGGAAACCCAGGTCCAGGTGGATTTGGTGTGGTAATGATTTATGGTGCATTGCGTAAAGAAATTTCAGAAGGCTTTCGATACACAACCAATAACCGTATGGAGTTATTAAGCGTAATTGTTGCACTTGAAAGTTTGAAAAAAGAAGGGACAACGGTTACCATTTATTCCGATTCAAAGTATGTGGTAGATTCTGTTGAGCAAAAGTGGGTGTTCGGCTGGGAGAAAAAATATTTTAAGGATAAAAAGAACGAAGATTTGTGGAAACGATTTTTGCGCATTTACCGAAAACACAATGTAAAATTTGTTTGGGTAAAAGGACATGCTTCTAACAAAGAAAACAATCGTTGCGATGAATTAGCCGTTGCAGCTGCATTGGGTGGCGATTTAAAAATTGATCATGGCTACGAAGAAGAAAACAAAAAAGGAGATTCTAAATTACTTTAAAATCTCCTTCTCTTTAATAAAATAATTTTATTACAAACAGCCCGTTCTTCCCCCATCAACAGGAACATTGATTCCTGTAATATAGGATGCTGCAGGCGATGCTAAAAATGCAACAGCATTTGCAATTTCAGATGCTTCTGCAAATCGTCCCAATGGAATTTCACTTTCCATTTCATTTTTAATTTCATTTAACGATTCACCCGTATTTTTTGATTTGTTTTCAATGATGGTACTTAATCGTCCAGTTAATGTTGCACCCGGCAACACATTGTTTACTGTAATTCCAAACGAAGCAACTTCATTGGATAGGGTTTTACTCCAATTAGCAACAGCTGCACGAATAGTATTGGATACACCTAAGTTTTTCAATGGCATTTTTACGGAGGTGCTAATAATGTTAATCACACGTCCGTATTGTTCTTTTTTCATTCCTTCAATTAATGCTTGCACCAAAATATGGTTACACACTAAATGATTGTTGAATGCTTGAATAAACTCATCCACTTTTGCATTTTGGATAAGTCCACTTGGCGGACCACCGGTATTATTTACCAATATATGTACATTACCATGTGTGGCAACATGACTCTCAACTTTTTCTTTTAAAATTTTTGGTGTTTGAAAATCAACAGCTAAGTATTCGTGCTTTTGACCTTTCGAAACATCTAAATCTTTGATTGCTTCTTTTAGCGATTCTTCGTTACGAGCAACCAAAACAATGTTTGCTCCCAACAATGCTAATTCAATAGCTGATGCTTTTCCAATTCCTTGTGTACTACCGCAAACCATTGCGGTTTTTCCTGTTAAGTCTAAATTCATAGTGTAAAAGTAGCAAATTCAATGCAAACAGTTGTTGTTTGATAAAAAATTAAAATACTTTTATATCTTTATAAGACAACAAAACACTTAAACTAAAATTCTTCTATGAAAAAGCAATTAATTGGCATGCTCTCCATTTTCCTATTTATTGGGATTACACAAAATTCGGACGCTCAACAAATGAAAACAGATAAAGAGTTTTTTACTGTTGAAGGAGCATATAATTTTATCATTCTAAAAAAAGACCTTAAAACGCAGAAGGTGATTTCTAAAGTTGAAACCAAAATCCCAGATAAAAGCCAAAAAGAAATGTTTTATCCTGGTTCAAACTTTGCCAATTTTGAGTTAATAGGAGAAAATATTGTAATTGTTTATGATGTATGGCAGAAATCAACGGGGACAAAAGACTGTTCAATAAAAACATTAAACATAAAAACAAATAAATTTAGCCTTCCAAAATTAATTTATTCTACAAAGGTAAATTCTGTTTATAGTTCTAATGAAATTATTTACAAACCGGTTTATTCCCCCGATAGAAGCAAATTAGCTATTTTAAAGGATAATCTTTCTCCAAGTTATGATATTGAACCAGAAATCAATATTTATGATACAAAGACGCTGAATTTACTTTCTACAAAAAAAATGAGCTCGAAATACGAAGGTCAAAAAAGAATTATCAATCAAAATTTTACAATGGACGACAACGGAAATATCGCCCTTACATTTAGTCTTTTGAATGAGAAAACGAAAATGACAACAAAAACGTTTTCAGCAGAAATACCTTTTAAAGATACGGATATGAAAAATATAAAAGAGGGATCGGGAGCCGTTTCTAGTGAAGGTGAGGTTGATCAAAAGGCACATGGAAATTTTTATAATTCTCTTGAAGATTATTTAAACAATAAGCCAGTTGCAGGAACAAGAATGAAAAATGGAAGTTTTAGCTGGACGATGATTGGCGGCACAGATTATAAGTTGATTGACGATGATGGGAATATTAAAAAAGAAGATGCTAAAAATCTTCCAGCTGAATTGTTCACCTACAAAAGAGACAATTATTCTACACCAATGCTTATTAGACTTATCGATGATAAACCTTATATTGTATTGGTAGCAGGGAAGTTGTGTTACTACTCTTTATACTTAGAACAGGGAAGTCGTTTTTATGCCGAAGGATGGGATGGTAAACTGAAAAAATTTAAAGAGGATGAATTTGAAGCATATTTAGCGAAATACAATTTGTTGGAAGATTATAAAAATGACAGACCCAAAAGAGAATTTAAAGATGATGTAAATGGGTATTTTAATAAAGTAATTAGCTGGGAAATAAAATACTTTAACTTATTAAATGAAAAAATGTAATATTAGTTAAAGAAAATAAAAAGGGCGAAGAAAATTTCTTCGCCCTTTTTTATTGAGAAACCACTTCGCCATCGCTGAGTGTAATAATGCGGTCGGTGCGCTCGGCAAAGCTCATATCGTGTGTTACAACTACAATAGATTGATTGTATTTTTCTTTTAATTCTTTGAAAATTTCAAAAACATTCTGAGAGTTTTTGGAATCCAAATTTCCTGTCGGCTCATCACCAAAAATTATTTTGGGATCATTAATTAATGCACGAGCAATTGCAACGCGTTGTTGTTGACCACCTGAAAGTTTGTTCGCTTTTTTTAATGCTTGATCACGCAAACCTAATAAATCTAGTTTTTGATAGGCGCGTTCTCTGATTTCTGCTTCCGAATATTTTGCAAGTTTTAAGGCAGGTAAACAAACATTTTCTAAAACCGTAAATTCGGGAAGCAAATAGTGAAACTGAAAAACAAAACCAATTTTTTCGTTTCTGATTTCAGCCAAATCGTTTTTTGATTTTAAACTTAAATCATCGCCATCAAAAAAGATATGTCCCGTATAGTCAGTATCTAAAGTGCTTAACACATAAAGCAGTGTAGATTTTCCACTTCCTGATGAACCAACAATAGCTGCAAACTCTCCTTGTTTAATAGAAACATTGATGTTTTTCAATGCCTGAAATTCAACAGGATCATGAAACGATTTACTTAAGTTTTTTGTTTCTATAATGTTACCCATGCTTACTTACTTCTAATAATATCAATTGCATCCATTTTGGCCGCTTTACGAGCAGGAATGTATCCAGCAATACTTGTTGCCACTAATCCAAAAATATAGGCAAACAAATAAAATCCAGGAGAAGTGTTGAATCGTAAATATTCCATGGATACAAATCCCTTGATATCCATTCGGATGCTTCCAACAATTTTTTGCATTAAAAAGCCAATGATTAAACCCAGCAAACCACCTAATACACCAATGATTAAGGATTCGGTCAAAAATATTTTTTTGATATCAATGTCTTTATAACCAATCGCCTTTAAAATAGCAATGTCGGGCATTTTCTCATAAATAATCATCATCAGGATATTAAAAATTCCAAATCCTGAAACAATCAAAATGGAAGCAATGATTAAATACGTAACCATGTTTTGAATTTTGAAAACACTAAACACACTTGCATTCGCTTCTTTCCAGTCTACCGTTTTAAAACCAAATTTTTGATGATAAAATTTTGCCAAAGCTTCCGCTTGATTAAAATCTTTTAGTTTGATATTGATATCAGTAATGTAGGAACCATCAACTTTCAAGAGTTTTTGTGCATTGCGAATATTGATGTAGGCTCTGCTTTTGTCAACTTCTGTTAAACCACTGTGGTTGATTCCCACAATTTTCATTTCTAAAGTAACACCTAGTGGCGATGTGATTGAAATGTTATCGTGCATTTTAGCACCAAGCAAATCTGCAAGTCCATCACCCAGAATAATTCCATTGGGAATTGTTTGTAGTTTGGTGATATCACCTTGGCGCATGTTTTTAGAAACGTCAAACAAGATGTTTTCTTTGATGATGTCAACACCCGAAACTCTGCCGGCTATTTGTGCAATACCAACTTTAAAAATTGCTTGCGAACCTAAAAAGGGTGATACACCCGATACGCGAGTGTCTTTTTCGAGTGCAGCAATTATTTGATAGCCATTTTTAACTTTGTTTAATTCGTCTTTTGGTTTTTGGTTCTGAACAACAATCCATTTGTTACTAGCAGTATCGTGTTTTGCTAAAATACTTTTTCTGTTTTTTTCCGCTTCATTGTAGATGCGAATGTTGGCAGTAGTATTCACTGTTTCATCAATAAAGTAAGCTTGGAACCCAGACATTAATCCTGCTTGAAAAATAAAAATAGCAATACCAAATGTTACTCCTAACATGGCAACAATTGTTTGCCTTTTTTTAGCAAGCAAATGCGTTAACGCAATTTTTATGACAGGTGTTTTTTGAATCATTAGGGTAAAGTAATTTCCGTTTCTTTTGTTATTCCTTCTAATACTTCAATAAATTCAAGGTCTTCGGCACCTTTTTTAATGGTGGTCAATTGTTCGGAATCTTTAATTTTAACCTTTGTTCCTTCAATTAAATATTCTCTTGGAATCACCAATGCATTTTTTCGTTCAGCGATAATAATATTTGCTTCTACCGACATACCTGAATAAATTTCAAAACCCTTTTCTAAATTAATAGATGAAATAATTTTTGCCGTTTTATTATTTTGATTGATTCGTGGGTAGGTTTCAACGATGGTCCCTTTGAATACTTGTCCTTTATACGCATCAATTTCATAAACTATTTGTTGATCTCTTTTTAGAAGGGATACATCTGTTTCGTCAACACTTAATTCTACTTCAAAATGGCTTCCATCACCAATTTCCATCAATACAATTTGTGTGTTTACCAATTCTCCTTCCTTTGGAATGATATCGTAAATTTTTCCGTTTACAGCAGATGTGAGTGTATAATCGTTTTTATTAGAGGTTTGTGCTTCATATTGTATTTGCGCATTTTCCAATTCAATTCTTACTTTATCTCTGGTGTTGTTTAATGAGCTTAGTGCTTTCAAATAATTTTGTTTAGAAATATCAAATTGAGTCCTGGATTGATCCAATTGCATAGTTGAAGTTGCATTTTGTTTGGATAGTGATTCGAAGCGCTTGTAATTAATTGAATCCAATTCGTACTTCGATTTTGCAGATGCAACATCTTGTTTTAGAGTGTGAATTAAACCAGAATTTTCATTTGCATTTTTTTGTGCTAAGGATAATAAATTTTTAGCGGTAGTTACATTGAGTTCACTTACTTCACTTTTTATGGTAATAATTGGTTCGCCTACTTTTATGCTATCACCTACATGTACATGTATTTTTTCGACATAACCAGGAAGCTTGCTATATACTTTGTAATTGTTGATAGGATAAATTTTGCCAGAAGCATATACCGCTTGTGTTATATCTTTTTGTTGAGGTGTTGTAGAATTACTTTTGTTTTTGCAGCTAGCAAAAATCAAAATGCAAGTACTGAATAAAATGAACTTTTTCATTTTGTGTTATTTTTTTGATGACCAATTATTCCTAGATGCGTATCGTTAAAGCTTGTAATGTATTTTAATCCATATCCAAAAACGCGATCCATGCTCGAATGTGCAAAAAGAATAATACCCGATAATAATAGATGTTGATTGTTCATATAAAATCCTAATCCCACAATTAACAGAGCCAAGGCTTTATGATGTACAAAGTTATAACAATAAGCACCAACTTTGGCATTTATTAAATAACCAATCATACTTAAATCGGGTAGGAGTAATAATGCAGGAAACAGCCACCAATCGAATTGTAATTGATTGAAAAATAAGATTGAACAGCCAAACATTGCTAGTTCTTCTAGTTTTAGAAGTTGTTTCATTTAAGAGTGTTCTATGTTATCAACTAATTTTTGATGTGCTTTTTTTAAAATGGATTGAAAGATTCCTTTTATTAGATAAGGCGCTTTTACATCTACTTCTTCTTTAATGGTTGTCATTTGTCCATCTGAATGGAGCCTGAAATCAAGTGTTAAATGAACTCCTTTTTGAACAGGAGAATACATTTTTACATATTCATTTTCTTTATATTCGAGTATATAAACACTGTATTTGAATTTAAAGGGAATGCCCAAAAATTTAATGCACTCATAAAATTGATACTCATTTTTGTTTAGCAGCTCTGTTTTGTAAATTACAGGATGATGTTCAGCAAATTTCTGCATATGCGATAAGCATGCATACACTTCGTTGATTGGTTTTTTAATCGTGTAATTTAGAATCATTATAATTTTATAAAAAAAGCGCTCTACAATTGTAGAGCGCTTTTGATTTTAATAATCAAGATTACCGTAATCTAATTTTTTGCCTTTAAGATATAATACCACTCTTAAAATTCCAACAAAGAAAGGAATGTACATTAAGGCGTTTGACATACCAAAGTGTTTCAGCACAATCTCTGATTTGCGCTTTAAACGTTCAGACATTAGGTACATTGCAGGAACCAATAATAAGGTTAAGAAGGTAGCGAATGACAATCCAAAAATCATTGTCCATGATAAAGGACCCCAGAATACTACGTTATCACCACCAAAGTATAAGTTAGCATCGCCAGTAGCAAACAATGTTTCAAAATCTAGATTCAACCCAACAGCTAATGGAATCAATCCTAAAATAGCAGCCATTGCTGTTAAGATAACTGGTGTCATACGAGTTTTTCCTGCTTCAACAGTTGCATCCCATAAGCTCATTCCTTCTTTACGCGACATTTCTGCAAATTCAATGAGCAAGATTCCGTTACGGACCACAACACCACCTAATGCAATGATACCAACACCTGTCATTACAATACTCATGTCCATTTTAAAAATAGCTGTACCAATTAATACTCCAATGATACTGAACAAGATTTCGGACAAGATGATTAATGGTTTACCAATTGCATTGAATTGTAATACTAATATTAAAAGCATCAATGCAACTGAATAACCCAAAGCCTTTCCTAAGAAAGCACCTGTTTCAGCTTGTTCTTCTTGCTGACCAGTCATTACCGCTTCCACTTTTCCGGTTGGTGTAAATCCAGCCATTGCTTTTTTTACTACATCAACTACCTCGTTTTCATTATAACCTGCAGATACATTGGAAGACAGTGTAATAACACGTTTTTGCATTTTACGTTTGATACCACCATACGTATTCGTATATTCAACATTACAAAATGCAGATAATGGAACACTTCTTAAAATACCACCCATGTTCATATCACGGAATGTAATTTTTAAGTTACGTAATGCTTCAATGTTGTTACGTTGTTCATATTTATAACGTAATTGAATCGGGTATTGATCATTCTCATCACGGAATTTACTTACTTCAGCACCAAACACAGCATTTCTAATTTCAGATGCAATTTGACCGGTAGAAATTCCTTCTCTGTTTGCACGTTCTCTATCGATATTAAAAACAATTTCTGGCTTAATGGTTTCAAAATCTGATTTAAGATTTTCTACACCAGAAATTTTTTGTTGTGTAAGAAATAATTTTAAACGATTTGCATTGTTTACTAATTCATCGAAGTTATCGCCTCGTACTTCAATGTTAATTGGCTTAGAAACTGGAGGACCAGCTTGCTCTGGCGAAACACTTACTTCTGCGCCAGGAATGTTCCAATTTAATTTTTGTAATTGCTCCAAGTATTTTGAAGTTGATTGTCCTTCACGATCTTTAAAATCTACGAATGCAATTGCAATTTTTCCTCTGTTTGGATAATCACTTTGATCTTGATCTTGAGGATCGGTTGTTCCTTTAGTAACATTTGTAATTACTGATTTTACAATTTTATTAGAATCACCAATTACACTATTTACGCGTTGTTCTGCTAATAACATCACCGTGTTTGTTTTTGCAGGGTCGGTACCAACAGGCAATTTAACATATACGTATACAAAGTTTGGATCTCCTTGTGGGAAGAAAACTACTTTTGGACTACGTGCTGCAAAAAACATCAGCGATGCAATAAATAATACAACAACACCAAGTAAAGCCAATGCAGGACGTTTTAAGAAACGCAACAACAATTTTGTATAGCGTGCTTGGAATGCTGGCCAAATTTTAGTTTGGAATGCTTCAATGATTTTGTGTAACCAAAAACGGTGTAACACCATGAAGAAAGCAAAAAACAAAACCAAGTTACCAAATGCGTGGTGACCACCAATATGCGAAATTATTGCAGCAATGATGTATAACACTAATTGCAATTTTGCTAATGGAGTTAATTTACCATATTTCGCTTTTTCTTCGTGATGTGGTTTCATAAAGTCGACCGCAAACACAGGGTTAACAATGTATGCAACAATCAAAGAAGCAAGTAAGGTGATGATGAGTGTAATGGGTAAATAGAACATGAACTTACCTATAATACCATTCCAGAAAAGCAAAGGAACAAATGGAGCAAGCGTTGTTAAGGTCCCGCTTAATACGGGTAAAAACACTTCACCGGCAGCCATTTTTGCTGCCGTAACAATGTCTCGTTTTCCGTTATCAAAAATACGATGCGTATTTTCAATAACCACAATGGCATCATCCACCACAATCCCTAAGGCGAGCAGAAAGGCAAAGAGTACAATCATGTTCATGGTATAACTGAAATCGAATGCGCCACCAATTGCAGGCATTATCCAGAAAGCAATGAACATTGATAGTGGTACAGATGCTG
>JBIIOB010000399.1:0-2900 GCA_044337125.1 Bacteroidia bacterium | reverse complement strand
ATTCAAAACACAGCGTGAGTCCTATAACTACTACATGAATAATCGTGCTGAGTTAGACGCAAAACTCCAGATTGGTGCCGATAAAGCTCGTAAGATAGCTACTGCAACCTTACGCAGAGTAAGAGAGAAATTAGGATTTAAGGTTAATTAGAAATTTCCATTTCTAATTTCTGTGGCCCAAAACCATCACTTGCTGGACGTGTTTTAGCAAGTGTTCCGTTAATGTAAATGTATAAGTCATATTCACCGCCTCCGCTTCCTTCAACTGAAAGAGAGAGGTAGGAATTGGCTTTGTAATTAATGATTTTGTCGGTAACCCAGAACTCTTTTGTTATTGAGCCAACAGATTGGGTAGAACCATCAGGCAGCGAATACCTTGCAATGTAGGTTGGGGTGCGTGAGCTTTTTTCGATTATTTTATAAATAACAGAATAGGTTTTTTCTTCTTTCTTACAGGAAGTTAGGACAAAGCTAACTACTATAAAGATTGCTAATAATTTTTTCATGGTAATTGAATTGAAATTATTTTAAGCCGTATTTCTTTTTATACTTTTCGTATAATTCTTGTTGTTCGTTATTCAAATCAATTCTGTTTCCTTTTACGAAGGCATCTGTTAAATTGTTTCCTCGCATGTCCAATGCATCACCTGTTGAAATAAATAAGTTTGCATCTTTGCCTACTTGAATTGTTCCTGTAGTTTTATCAATTCCTAATATTTTAGCAGTATTGGATGTGATTGCTTTTAATGCTTGCTCTTTTGTAAGTCCATAAGCTGCAGCTGTTCCAGCCATAAATGGTAAATTGCGTGTTCCCATAGCTTCCATGTCCCCTTCGTTGTTTAAGCAAAACAAGATTCCTGCCTTTTGTAATAGATAGGGCAACTTAAATGGTAAATCAATATCTTCTTCTGCTTTTTCTGGTAAATCATGTACGCGATTTACGATAACAGAAATATTGTTTTCTTTTAATAAATCGGTAATCATCCAGCTGTCTTTTCCTCCTACAATAACCGTGTTTTTAATCGCGAATTGTTTCGAAAAATTAACAGCTTCTATGATTTCTTTTACATTATTCGCATGAATGTATAAGTTTTGATTTCCGTTAAAAAGTCCAGCCATCGATTCAAAACGCAGATTTTTTTCTTCTTTCGTATCTAATTCATTGTAAGCATACGCTTCAGAAAATATCTTTTTTAATTCATCTACTTGCTTTGTGTATTCTTTGTTTTTTTCTGTTGCTCCAAAATTTAATTCATTGTCGTTCCAGTTTCGTGTTTGCATTCTTGGCCAATTTATATGAATACCTTCATCTACTTTGTACGCTGCATCTTCCCAGTTCCAACCATCCAACATCAAGACACTTGATGTACCTGAAATTAAACCCCCACGAGGTGTAATTTGTGCCAATAAAACACCATTTGTTCTTACAGTTGGGATTATTTTAGAGTCAGTATTGTATGCAATTAGTGAACGAACATTTGGAAGTGATACTCCTGTTTCTCTAAAATCGTTGGTTGCTCTAACGGCTTCTATTTCCGTTAATCCTAGTGTTGAATTGGGTGCAATAAATGCAGGGTAAATATGTTTGCCTGTAGCATCAATTTTCTCATCGTAATTTCCGAGCTCTACTTTGGATTTAGAAGCATCGATTACTTCTGTAATTTTCCCATTTCGTATTCCAATAATTGCATTTTGAATAA
The DNA here is from genome assembly GCA_044337125.1 of Bacteroidia bacterium. GTDB lineage: Bacteria > Bacteroidota > Bacteroidia > 2-12-FULL-35-15 > 2-12-FULL-35-15 > 2-12-FULL-35-15. The sequence continues at coordinate 1,200 of JBIIOB010000399.1, read as the reverse complement.
CGCTATCGTTACCTATGTGCAAAGTGCCATTCGTAATTACAATGCTTTTGTTTTGAGCATCGCAAACAATGCTTGTAACGATTGATAGTATTAAAAATATTTTTTTCATTCTGTGTATATATTTATTGGAGACTCAGATATAATAAGCGTTCCATTTTTTTATTCCGTTTCTAAATAATTTTCTTCCATTGAATCGCATTCATACAGATTGCGTTTTTTTGTTGTAGGCTTTTGAGTTGGCGCACCACCTTTTTTTTCTTCGATCATTTTTTGAATGATACGTGCTCTTTCTTTTTGAATACTCGTCCTTAATTTTAAATCTTCTTCTAAGTCAAAATAAATTTGGCCATCAATGATTGTCTTTTCTGCTTTTGAATAAATCGACAATGGGTTATCCGACCAAAGAACCACATCTGCATCCTTACCCACTTTTATACTTCCCACTTTATTATCGATGTGTAAAAGCTTTGCAGGATTAAGCGTTACTAATTTTAATGCTTCTTCTTCCGTTAATCCACCATATTTAATTGCTTTTGCTGCTTCTTGATTTAAGCGTCTGCCCATTTCGGCATCATCGGAATTGATAGCTGTAGTAATTCCCATTTGCGTTAACAATGCTGCATTGTATGGAATGGCATCTTTTACTTCTGCTTTATATGCCCACCAATCACTAAACGTAGAGGCACCTACACCATGTGCTTTCATTTTGTCGGCTACTTTATATCCTTCCAGAATATGTGTAAACGTATTTACTTTAAAACCCATCGAATCGGCTACATGCATTAGCATATTTATTTCGGATTGCACATACGAGTGGCAGGTAATAAATCGCTTGCTATTTGCAATTTCAGCAATGGCTTCTAATTCCAAATCTCTTCGGAATGGAGTAGTGGTTGCTTTTGTTTTTGCTGATTGTGTTGCAAATGCTTTTTGTTTTGCATCGTATTCTTTTGCTCTTGTAAAATAATCGTAATACACTTGTTCAACTCCCATGCGCGATTGTGGGAAACGAACCGTGTTCATGTCTCCCCAATTACTTTGTTTTACATTTTCACCCAAAGCAAATTTGATAAAACCATCCGCCTTTTCAAATTTCATTTCTTCTGGAGATTTACCCCAACGAAGTTTAATGATGGCAGATTGTCCGCCAATTGGATTTGCTGATCCATGCAATAATTGAGAAGTTGTTACACCACCTGA
>JBIIOB010000045.1:0-9652 GCA_044337125.1 Bacteroidia bacterium | reverse complement strand
TGCAAGATTTTTTTCTAACTCTTTAAATAAACGATCACGTAAATGGCGAGAAGTAACAAATTTTCCTTCTTTACCAAAGAACGGTGAGTTATTGATACAGAACAACATGTTCATTGTTGGTTCATCAATAGCAATTGGAGTTAATCCTTCTGGATTTTCAAAATCTGCAATTGTATCACCAATTTCGAAACCATCTATACCAGTGATTGCAACAATTTCTCCTGATTGAATTGTTTCAGAAGTTTTTGCTTTTCCTAAACCTTCAAATATGAAAAGTTCTTTGATACGAGATTTAACAATGGAACCGTCTCTTTTTACCAAAGATACTGGCATGTTTTCTTTTACTGAACCGCGATGAACACGACCGACTGCAATACGACCAACGAAAGATGAATAATCTAACGAAGTAATTTGCATTTGTAATGACCCTTCTAAGCTAGGTGCTTCTGGGAAGAAATCAATAATTGTATCTAATAAATAGGTAATATCTTGAGTTGGTGTTTTCCAATCTGGTCCCATCCAACCTTGTTTAGATGAACCATAAACGGTTTTAAAGTTTAATTGTTCTTCTGTAGCATCGAGGTTGAAAAACAAATCAAATACTTGATCATGTACTTCATCTGGACGACAGTTTGGTTTATCCACTTTATTAATAACCAATACCACTCGTTTCCCTTGAGCCAACGCTTTTTGAGTAACGAAACGTGTTTGAGGCATAGCACCTTCAAAAGCATCCACTAAAAGCACAACACCATCAGCCATGTTCAAAACACGCTCAACTTCACCACCAAAGTCAGCATGGCCTGGAGTATCAATAATATTAATTTTTGTTCCTTTATAACGTACGGATACGTTTTTTGCCAAAATGGTAATCCCACGTTCGCGCTCCAAATCATTGTTATCAAGGATTAATTCTCCTGATTCTTGGTTTTCACGAAATAATTTACCTGTGTGTAAAATTTTGTCAACCAAAGTTGTTTTCCCGTGATCGACATGGGCAATAATGGCAATGTTTCTAATGTTTTGCATTTTTCTTTTTAAGTTAATAGTCAGATGTTAAGGACATAAAGTCGATAGCGCCTAACCAAAGTTATTTTTAGAGGGTGCAAAAGTAGTAATTTTATCCCAAATTGTTGCTATAGAGCCATCTATATTTAAACCGACTCCCATTTTGGGCATAATTAGGTTGATTTTACTTGGATTTAGGCTTACGCTTGGCTTCTTTCGCCTTTTTTGCAGCTTCTTTTTCAGCTGCCTTTTTTTGCTGCGCTTCTTTTTTGAGTTGAGCTTTTGTTTTGGTATACTGGATAAATCGGAAACCTACATATAAACCGTAATTATACTGTAATTGTTGTGTTTTTAAGTTTTGGATTCTGGATTGACTAGCATCCGCATTTGCGAACAAACCCGCAAAAAGAACTTTTCCGTTGTATCCAATACTTGATTTTCCTCTTCCAATAAGTGGAAAGCCAATTTTATAAAATTTACCTAAAGGATAACTGTATGTTTGAGTTTGAAAGCCAACTCCAACCAAAACCGCTGTAGAAAAATAAAAATTGTTTTTGGTTAAATTAAATCCATAGCCTCCCTGAACATAAAATGCATAATTCCGATTTCGTTGTAGATTGAAAATATCACCATAAAATATACGAACTGAATCAGGAATTAAGTTTAAGTCGGTACTTTTTAACTCACTAAATTTTGGTGCAAGAATTAGCATACCCGAACCAGCACTTCTTTTTTGTAATTGAGTTTGATTAAATGCAGCATTATAGGAAAATTTTTTTCCATTAAAAACAAAAACAGCATTAGCACCCCACTGATAAGCTCTAATATTTGTATTATAATTTTTTAATAAAATATCATCTCCCTTGTAGTGAAAATAAAAACGACTATAATCTTGGTAATAAGCTTCAAATCCAAATTTTGTCCCATACATATTGATTGCAAAACCTTTAAATCCTGCTTTAATTCTACCAGTGGTATCTAAATAATCATTGGTGAATTTAAATAAGTAGGTAAAACCAATACCCTTGATGTTTACTGAAACACCTGTTGTTGGTGGAATGTGTGGTGAATAAAAAAGTTTGGCATCATTTAATTGTTCGGTCGAAAAACTTCCTGTGTTTCTTGGTGTAAGTGTATATAAGAATCCATTGTTTGTTAAAAAGGTTTTTAGAGCAAAAATATTTTTAAATTTTTGAACATAAGCCGTATCGGGATCTGTCCCTGCTTTTGAAAACAAAACAAATAAAATAAATACAACAGAAACAACAATTCTTTTCATGGTAGTCAAAAATAAAAAAAATGAGACGAATTATTCAATTTATTTTCTTAATCATTTTAAAATTCAATTTCGTTTTTAATTTTTAACTTATCTTTATTCCTCCAATAAACCATTATGCTAAAAAAATATTTCAAGCTATTTATTTTATCCTGCCTTATTAGCGTTTCCCCATTTCATGGATATTCACAAAATACAATGGGATTAATACAACAAGGGAATGGTCTCGAAAAATCGGGATACATTTTATTTGCACCAGTTGCTTACAATAAAACCTACCTTATTGATAAATGTGGATTATTAGTTCATTCTTGGAATAGTACCTACAAACCAGGTTTATCTGCTTATTTATTACCTGATGGAAATCTTTTAAGAACAGGCAATACTCAAAATTCAGCATTTAACTATGGTGGAACTGGTGGAATAATTGAAAAAATTGATTGGAATGGAAATGTTATTTGGTCGTATCTGATTTCAACTGATTCATTATTACAACATCATGATATTTATCCATTACCTAATGGCAATATTCTCGCACTAGTCTGGCAAAAAAAAACAGTTGAACAAGTAATACAAGAAGGCAGAGACTCATTAACTGTTACCGACCATTTTTTAAATGAAAAAATCATCGAAATAGAACCGCTTGGTTCAAACTCAGGTAATATAGTTTGGGAATGGAACCTGTGGGATCATTTCATTCAAGATTATGATTCAACAAAAGAAAATTTTGGTTCAGTAATTGACCATCCCGAATTGTTTAATATTAACCATCAAATAGATATTGTAACAAATCCGGATTGGCTCCATTTAAATTCAGTTTTTTACAATCCATTCTTGGATCAAATTATTGTTAGCTCAAGAACAAACAATGAAATTTATATTTTGGATCATAGCACCACAACTTTGGAGGCTGCTTCTCATATTGGAGGCAATAGAGGAAAAGGCGGTGATATCCTTTACAGATGGGGGAATCCGGAAGTATACAATAGAGGAAATACTGCTGATCGAAAATTATTTGGACAGCATTCAGCAAGCTGGATACCTGATGGTTCAACAGATGGGGGTAAAATTATGGTATTTAACAATGGGACCAATAGACCAGCTGGGAATTATTCAAGTGTAGAAATTATTGATCCGCCAATTGATTCATTAGGCAATTATTCCATTTCAGGCAGTCTCCCTTTTTTACCCTCCTCGCAATCTTGGACCTATGCGCCTACTACATCCATTTTTTCGGCTAATATCTCTGGTGCTCAGCGATTGAGTAATGGAAATACACTTATCACTTATGGTATGTTTGGACGATTTATTGAAATTGATTCCTTAAAAAATTATGTTTGGGAATATAAAAATCCAGTGAATGGAAATGGACCTGCAAGTCAGGGTTCTAGCGTTTTCGTTAATTCTGTTTTTAGGGCAATTCATTATGACCCTGATTATAGTGGATTTCAAAATCATACATTAACCCCAGGATTACCTATAGAATTAAATCCTTCAGCAAGTACCTGTTCAACAAGTATTGGCATAGAAGATGTTTCAATGAATTCAAACGAAATTAATTTTGGTCCAAATCCTAATATTGGAATTATCACTATTCATTTGAAAGAACCAGCAATGGTATCAATTACAAATGTTATTGGACAAGAGGTAAAGCAATTAGAACTACTATCGGGAAGCAATACCATAGAATTTGAAAACTTGAAATCGGGTATTTACTTTTTAAATTTTCAATTCAAAAATGGCACAAAAAAAGTAGTAAAAACAATTAAAAATTAAGTACATCCATTTCGAATAAATCGTTTTTTTATTCTTTATCAATCTCTTTCAACTCAGGAACCAGGCTAATTATTTTAGAGATAATAAATGCCATAAACATAGTACCTACAAAGCCCTGAAATGCCGTTATAAAACGAATATTACCTGTTGGAGATAAGTCGCCATAACCAATTGTAAGTTGTGTAATGGTACTAAAATAATAGGAATCAGTCCAAGTACTAAAACCTTTTAATGCTTCGTGATTACTTAAATAGAAAAAACCAAAGATTAGAATCAGCTCAAAATAATTCCAGATAATTAACAATATTGCTCTTGTGTATTTTGTTATTCTATTGAAACCCTCTGTACGAATGCTATCAAACAAGATCATGTTTACGTTTACTTGAATGATGTCAATCAGACGCAATGCTAATACAACGGATATTACATATTTGAACCAAGTAACGTGTAAATAATTTTCATAGATAAAAGGCATTAATATTTCAATTCCCATGTAGGAGAGAATTACCTTCTCCATAAATATGGCTCGCTTTTTAGCAATTTCTTTTCGCTCCGTAGTACTCTTCCCTTTTAATTCTTTGTAGTAATAATCGGTTTTATTTCCATAAAATAGTTGGAAAGGCAAAAATTGTAAAAGTCGAAAAAAGAACATAATCGATGGCGTAAGGATTCCATACTCCTCCGAATTCCATTTTAATTCCTTCTTTAAACGATCTTTTAATTTCATATTAAACAGTTAAAGCACCTATTGTATAAAATTAATCAAAAAAACAATAATTTAATTTTTAATTTCTGTTTGCGCCAAAAATGTAACTTTTAGTACGAAATGGCAGTAGAACGTAACTACGAAATAGGATTTATATGTATGGAATTGTAAATAAAGCAATAGAGGGACTAGTAATAACAAATTTTGGTCTCGATAAATGGCAAGAAATTAAACATAAAAGTGGTGTTACAGAAGAAGCTTTTTTAAGTAATCAGTCCTATCCCGACAAAACCACTTTTGACCTTGCCAGGTCAGCTTCAGAAGTGCTTCAAAAAGACATTAAAGAAATATTAATTGCTTTTGGAGAATATTGGGTATTACATACTGGACAAGAAAACTATGGATCGCTTATGAAAGCTGGTGGCAATAATCTTAAAGAATTTCTAATAAATCTTCCAAACTTTCATAGTCGAGTAATGCTCATTTATCCCAACTTAACTCCACCAGAATTTAAAATATCGAATATTGAAAGCAATTCAGTGCATGTTCACTATTTTTCTACTAGAAATGGACTCACCTACTTTATGTATGGTTTATTAAGTGGTCTTGGAAAAATGTACAAAGTAGAAGTAGAAATAAATATCGTATCAGAAAAAGAAAACACTGGAGATCATGATGTATTTAAAATAAGTTGGAATTAGTTTGAAAAAAGAGGAGCAAATATTTTTTGAAAAAGACACGATAAACTTCCTTTTCCCTTTTTATTTTATAATAGATGAATCACTTCAAATTATAGATGCAGGGAAAAGCATAAGGAAGCTATTGCCAAAAATAATAGGTTCCAATCTAAGAGAAGTATTCCAATTCAAGCGACCGTTTAATGTTCAATACAATTTCAATTCTATTTCCGAATATAATAATCAAATCATAATTCTTTCGAATCTGCATGTAAATAACATGTTGTTTCGTGGACAAATTGTTATAGCAAATAAAGACAAAATTATTTTCCTAGGCTCGCCTTGGATTACCTCGGCCGAAGATCTTGCAAAACATAATTTAGTAATACCAGACTTTGCTATACATGATGTAACTACTGATATGATTCAGATTATTAAAACAAAGGAGATTATTTCCAATGATATAGAAAAACTTGTAGAAACATTAAAAAATCAAAAATCCGATCTCCAGTCCTCCGAAAACAAGCTAATAAATAGTAATAATAGGCTTTCTGTTTTAATACAAAACATGCAAAGCGGCATATTGCTAGAAGATGAGAATAGAAAAATCGTATTAGCAAACAAGGCTTTTTGTGATTTATTTAATATTCCTATTGATCCCTCATTTTTAATTGGGCAGGATTTTACAAATGCTGCCGAGCAATCAAAATTGCTTTTTGAAAACTCAGAATTATTTGTTTCTAAAATAAAAACCATCGTAAGTAATCGAAAAATTGTTCAAAATGAAGAAATTAAGATGGTGAATGAAACCATTTTAGAAAGAGACTTTATCCCCATCTACACCGACAATCTATACCGTGGACATTTATGGGTATATAGAAATATTTCAAAACGTAAAAAAAATGAAATCGAATTAGTAAAAGCCAAAGAAAGAGCAATTAAACTAAGGAAAGAGAAAGAACAATTCATGGCAAACATGAGTCATGAGTTAAGAAATCCAATAAATATAATTAATGGTATTAGCGGCTTATTCTTGGATACTAAACTATCAAATCAACAAAAAGAATATATTCACTTAATTAAAACAAACTCTAATAATCTCCTTTCTTTAATTAATGACATTCTTGATTTCGAAAAAATTGAGGCTAGAAAAATTCAGATAAATCATGCTCCTTTTGATTTCAGAAAATGTGTGAATGAATTAATTGCATCAATGAAATATCAGGCTGAAAACAAAAACATACAACTTCAGGCTTCTATTGGCAATGAAATTCCTAAAATTATAAATGGAGATACTTTGAGGTTAAAACAAATTCTTTTAAACCTGATAAATAACTCTATAAAGTTTACAGAAAAAGGAACTGTTTCGTTGAAAATAAATTCAAAAAAATTAGACGACAAAAGCGTTGCAATTCAATTCGAAATATGTGATACAGGAATTGGCATTGCAGACAATCAAATAAATAATATTTTTAAAAGATATGCCCAAGCAAACAATCAACTTAACGACAATATTCCAAGTAGTGGTTTAGGACTAACTATTGTTAAAAATTTGGTTGAATTACAAGGAGGTAAAATTGAGGTTAAAAGTAAAGTAGGGTCTGGAACCTGCTTCAAAATTGTTATTCCATATGAAATTGCAATTGAATTCGAAATAAATCAATTTATTAATAATACCCATAGAGATTTTATAAAAAACAAAAAAATACTTGTTGTTGAAGACAACAAAGTAAATAGAATGATTATCCACAAAATTCTAGAGAAACAAGGAGCAAAAATTACAACAGCAGAAAATGGTCAAATTGCACTTGAAGAGCTGTATGACGAAAAATTTGATCTTATTTTATTAGACCTTCAAATGCCAGTTTTAGATGGGTACCAAACAACAGTAACACTTCGAAATTCGAAATCAAGCAAAAACATTAGCACTCCAATCATAGCTTTAACAGCCAATGCGTTGCCTGGTGAAAAAGAAAAATGTTTAAAACTAGGAATGAATGATTATTTAAGTAAACCATTTCAAGAAGCAGACCTTTTAAACAAGATTGAACTACAAATTAGTAAAACCGAAAACAACAAAAAACATTTTATAAACTTAGATTATCTAAATTCAATAGACCAGGGAGATCAATTGTTTAACTCTAGCTTAATTACTGAAATAGTCAAAGAGTGTCCCGAAATTTTAGAAACAATAAACAATTCTCATTTAAACGGCAATTTTGCTGAACTATTTAAAGCAATACATAAATTAAAGGGCAGCATTACAATTATAGCAAATGACGAAGGGAAAGAAATTTTAAACAATACCGAATCACTCTCAAAACAAAAAAAAGATTCTAAAAATTTAAGGGAATTGATAAAAAAACTAAATCAATATTGTTTTGAAGCAATCGCAGAATTAAACAAAGAAATAAAATAATGATATGAATTGTATTATAATAGACGACCATAAGCTATCGAGAGACATTCTTGAAAAACACTTATCAAAATTTGAAGAAGTCGAACTTGTTGCTCAATTTGAAAATCCATCTGAGGCAATTTCATTTCTTAAAAAAAACACTATTGATTTGATTTTTTTAGATGTTGAAATGCCCGAAATGACAGGAATGGAATTCCTAGAACATCTAAATGATCCCAAAATAGCTATTATTCTTACTACCTCCCATTCCGAATTTGCAATAGATGCATATAAGTATAATGTTTCTGGTTATCTTTTAAAACCAATAAAATTTGACTTATTCAGCTTAGCGATTAAAAAAGTATTAGATAATCAATTCTCTAATCCAAATTTTGAAATAAATGAGGATACCATTTTCATTAAAGAGGATAAAGCCATTATAAAGATCAAGAAGAGTGATATTTTTTTAATTGAATGTATAGGTGATTATGTTAGCGTTTATTCAAAAAATAAAAAACATATTATTCATTCATCTATGAAAGCGATGGAAAAACGTTTCCCTTCCAAGGAATATTTAAGAACGCATAGATCATTCATCGTTCGCATTGATGCAATTGACGATATAGAAAATGATACCATTGCAATTGGAGAAAAATTAATCCCAATCGGCAAAACATATAAGAGTACTGTTTATAAACGCTTGAATGTATTATAACTACTCGGACAGTTTGGACGCCTTCTCCCTCAAAAAAGCTCCATTTATCTAAAATTCTGCATTTTCTGGATGGATTCCGTTAAAGTTAATATAAACTAAGTATTAACCTAAATATTCAACGCCATGAAAACAAATTCTCACAGCAAATCTGACCTCAGGATTACAGCTATGGCAGGAGTTGCCTTTGTTGTAATTGCAGTTCTAGCCTTCTTATTAATAACTTTATTGGATAGCATTTAAGACAAATGGAAGCACCTTTAAAAAATGCAATGTTAGTGGATAAGAGCGCCATTCCTGCATATAGATTCCCAAAGGACGATTTACTTCTATCTATAGATCAAAAAAAAGATATTCTTATAAAATTGAAAGTTGCAACAATATTAGGAAACTTAGAAAAGATAAAATGTAGAATCATTTTTAAAGACAATCAAAACGTCAAAGCTGTTGAAACTACTATTTGGGCAACATGTGAAAAAAACATTGTCCTTAAATCGGGAGTTTTTATTCCAATTAATAGAATAATTGATGTTTTGATTTGACACGCATTCTTCATTCTAAGAATATTTAGCGATAAAAAAATTGGTTATTGGATATAGTTTAGAGAGAGGCTCCGTCCATTACCAATAACCCGGCAAATATGCCGGGTTTTTTTGTGTATAAACTATATATTCCATCTAAAAAGGAGAACAAATTTTTTAATCAATTGAATTTACCTAATAATACATCGTTATAATTTACACGAGTTACACTAACAGTTGTTTCGCATACTTTAATTTCAATTATAAAATGGTGAATTCTATATTCTAATAATTACTGAGGGGAAATCTCAGTTTACCAAACATTTAAATGTTCACATCAATCTATTCCATAATGCATAAAAAAAGGTGCAACTTTTGTTACACCTTTTTTTATTGTCTCAGCTTGTGACAAACAACCAGCTATACTTTATTTCTATTTTAAAGAAAAGGGTTAAAGTAGACGGTATTTTATTGAACTATTAATATTTTAGTTTCAGTGAATTCGTTCTGCTCATCCACAAGCCTCACAAAATAGGTCCCTTTGTAAAGGTTTTGATTGCTGAAATCAAATATATTGG
>JBIIOB010000398.1:0-2904 GCA_044337125.1 Bacteroidia bacterium | reverse complement strand
ATCCATTTTTTCAAATCGGTTTCATTATTTGTATAAATAGAAACCATTTCAGTCATTGGCGGGCCAACAAGCTTTTCATTCTGTTTATGACAAGCTCCACAGTTTTGTTTAAAAAGTGCTGCTCCTTTTGCTACTTCTCCTAAAGCTGAGTCTAACTCCAACTCCTCCTCTTTTATTGGATTCTCTCTCGCTTCCTTGCTCAACCTTTGAAATGCAGCAGTGTGCTCTGCCATTAATTCTTGATGTTTTTCCAAAGCATTGTGCCGGTACATCTGACGACTGCTTCCATAAAATAGCATAAACACAAGGATGGATAATACCACTTTTTTGAAATAAAAATCTATCTGCTCAGGAGAACCTATAATCGCTTTATAACTGTGCCATAAAGCATAAACTAATAATAAACCAGCTAATGCCATTACACTTATAAAACTATAACTAAAACCTTTCGAAGGCAATGTAAACAGCACTATTACTCCAAAAAATAACTGAATGCTCAGTCCTGCAAGAGCAATTGAGTAACCCGTCTTTTTTAAGTCGTACCGCGACAATGAACTGTATATATTCTCGACAGAATACGAACTTCTTTTATTGTACCATACAATAAAAATTCCAGTCAGAGCTAAACAACCGCCAATAAATTCAAAGTAACGTGGCATAACATTGGGCAATACCATTGCACTTAAAAAACCTTGAACTGTCCCCCACTTTTCAGGAAACATCATTAAATTAACATTCGTTAAAAATACAAGCGGAATAAACAAAAATATTAAGACCGCAAATCCTAAAATTGAAATATGCACATATTTATTTTTCTCAAAAATCTTCCAAGAATATTTATGCAAATAGGTTAACAAAAACGCTATGGTTACTAATGGAATAATCATTATCCAAACAAAGCCTGTTAATGCATTAGCTGAATAGAAATAAACAGAATATAAAGTATTAATACTTAAAAGTGGAGCAACGCCAAGTACCACTGCCATGCTTTTATTTACGGTTATCGTTTTTGCAATTTCATGTGCAAATACATCATACTCCTTATTTTTTAATCCTCGCAATTGAGCCCAAAATGCTACCAGACTTCCTCCTACCATCAAATTAATAAAGATAATATGGAAAAGAAAGGACAGTATAAGGAGACTTATCAATAACCATTCTGGTAAAGGTAGTTCCAAAGGAATATCCTTAGGCACAGGTGTATTTAGCTGAAGTAACATATTCTTTATTTTTAAGATTATTTATTTTCTTTTTCCAATTTTAATTTTTCAATTTCAGCTGCTACTGCAGCAGCACTATTCAAAGGATTAATGTTCACTCCTGCAGTTTGAGCTCCATCTAAACTTTCTCCTGTTTGCTGCAATTGTCTTATATAAGAAACCAATGCATTCAGTTCATTTTTATTTCCAGGAAATGGAGGCATATATGTTCTGCCTTTATGCATAGTTGGAATATAGGAGGCCATCGCAGACTCATCAAGGGGCTTCCCAAAACCATACATCCTTTCGAACACATAAGTTATTGAATTAACTCCTTGAGTAGTGTGACAACGACTACAGGTATTCATAAAAACATCTCTTCCTGCTTCTATTTTATTTTCTTCATTAATTTCTGTAACAGAAGTATAAGTTGCATATTTTAAAATACCATCTCTTTTATATAAGGGATAGTCTTCTTCCCGCAACAAATTAGAATACATATAGCCCCCAATAACATATGGTTTACGAATAAACTCTCTAACACGCTCAAAAACACCTAAAAATCCAACCACAATTAAAAAAGGGAGAATTACATATCTAAACGTTATTTTTTGAGGTTTAAAAAATGCTATTCCAGCAAATAAAATAGAAACGGAGACGGCTCCAACTATAAAGTACTTAAGCAAATTATAATACTGAGAAAACTCCATTGTCCCTACTGCTGTACTCATATTTTCCTTCATTGCAGTTGGCATTACATTCCAGTAATTTACGGCACTAACCAAAACAAAAGGGGTCCAAAATAAAATCCATTGAGCAGCATATTTAATTGCTTGTTTCCTCATGGGACTATCTTTTGGTGTAAATAAAGTGGTCAGTAACATGCCAAACATCCCTGCTACTAACATTGCCATAGGTGTCCGAAATAATAATTGAGGTAAATAAATTGGATTCGTTAACCCATTCCATAAACTATGATCATTATTCCAATTGCCAGGATCCATCATAAATCCTAAAATGGCAACGATTATAGCCATTGTAATCCAAGAAAAAATTGCTAAAAACCACCCAAATTTAACATGACGTACTTTTGCTTTTAAAGAGGTATTGGAATTTTTCCAGGTAAGAAAATAAATCAGAATCAAAATTACTTCAGTAACAAATACGATCCACTCTGTAAACCATGCCCAATAAAAAACTCTAATTAAACTCCCTATTGAGGCCGGACTTACCAGAGCTGCAGAAAACCAAATCCCAACTCCCGACATTGCACCAATAGTTGTAGTTATAATAAAAGCAACTTTCATTTTTTTGTAAACCAAGTTATCCCAATCATGATTTGTGATCTGATTAGCACCTGCATTGGAAATCCCTTTTTGTTCGAGCCAAGTGATATAAGGAATAAATCCTACGGCTAAACCATGATTAATAATAACGTGTAATATGGCTATTATCGCAATCAAAAAACGATCGTTCAGCCAATCTAAATGAAACATTGGAAAATCCATAATAATGTGTTGTTTGTTCGGCACAAAATTCAACACAATACATCAAACTGACTAAAAACAACAAAGCAGGAAACTTTGAAATTCGTTCCTGCTTTATTGCAATAAAAGGGTTTCTATATTGAATTTTATATTCGTATCATTCGATTTTCAATTATCAAATTTAACTTATCAATGTTGTTGATCATCAGGTGTACACC
>JBIIOB010000397.1:0-2912 GCA_044337125.1 Bacteroidia bacterium | reverse complement strand
ACTGATAAAATACTTTTGGTGTAAAGATCTGTTTTCATTTTTTGTGTTTTTTAGTGATGATTTTTGATTGCAAACATAAAGCCACAGCATACTTTATACTGTGGCTTTAAAAAGTTTATTAGAAAGAATTATGCTTTTGCTTTAAATTTGTTGATAGCATTGATAGTGAATTCTGATAACACTAATTTGCCGCTCATTTCAGCACGTTCAATCAATAAGGTATCCCAATTTTCAGTACCTCTCCAGAACACTTTCTTCAGCATTTCCATTGCTTCTGGATTCGATTTTGATAAACGGTCTGCTAAACCTGCAACTGCAGCATCCATTTCTTCAACAGTTTTGAAAATATCTACATATAACCCTTTTTCCCTAGCCCATTGAGCCGATTGCCATTCAGTGGCATTGATTGATAAGGATGTAAATGCAGATGTTCCTACTTTACGTTCAACAGCTGGACCAACCACAAAAGGGCCAATACCTACAGCTAATTCGCTTAATTTGATAGATGCTGAATCTACTGCTAAAGTATAATCCGCAGCACTAGCAATACCAACGCCACCGCCAACAGCTTTTCCTTGCACGCGGGCAATTACAAATTTGGGTGCTTTTCTAATTGCATTTATAACCATTGCAAATCCTGAAAAGAATTTTTTACCAGTTTCTAAATCTTTAATAGAAATTAATTCATCAAAGGATGCTCCTGCACAAAATGCTTTATCACCTTCACTTTGTAATACAATCACTTTTGCATTGGAATCATTTCCAGCCTTAGTTATTTCTTCTGCTAATTGGCGCAATAATGCACCTGGCATTGAATTGCTTTGTGGGTGAAAAAATGTGATGGTTGCAATACCATTCGATGTTGTTGATTTAATATGTCCTTCCATAATTGAATTTGTTTTTAATCTTAATTAATGCTGCGAATATAAAAAATAAAAAAGCACCTTGATAACTCAAAGTGCTTTAATAAACCAATGTTTAACCCTTATATTATGACATTTAGTTCTCGTGATAAGCTGGCAATTTACCTTCTTTGATCAATTGCAAACTTTTTTGTTTATGCTCTTCAAAATTCCCAAAACACAAAGCATCTAGTACTTCTTGTTTGCTCATTTGAGGTGCATTTAACTGGTCTTTGATTTCTTTCTCGCAACGATCAACATATTTCACAAAGCGCTCAGGAGCCCAGATGTATTGACTTTTATGCCAATCTGGTAACGTACGGTCTACTTTAAATTCAGTAGGCATATCGTCATTTAATTTAATGTTCGTTTTAACATCTAAACCTTCAAATCGCTTTGGTAACAAACGATTATCAAAAATCAACGGTCGGCTGATTTTAATAACATGTTTCTTTTTTTTAGGATCAACCATCGCTAATCCTTCAATAGTCAAACCTTTTTTCTTAAGATGACCATATTTAGACTCAAAGCTTTTTAAGATTTCGAACATGATATTTATATTTAGGAGAGTAAAGGTACAACTAAAAGTTATTAACAAGCAAATATTTAGACCATTGAAATTCAGTTAACTACGACTGTTGAAAAAGTATAGATGAATCGAGTTTTTTGGCGACAAAACAGGCTTATTCATACGACTAATTTAAATGATTAGCGTAAAAGTTTGATTATTAGTTAATTATGATTTTTTGGCTACTTTTTGATATACTCTTCAAAAGAGATACCTTTATGGAAATCAGGGGAATAGATGTATTCTTTGATTTTGTCAGCCCATTGTTTGTGCGACTTACTTTTATCTAAAACAGTGGCAGCATCAAATGCTTTGCTGAAATGAACTTTAATCGTCTGATCACGTTGTTTGAACATTTCATCTGGCAAGAAAAGCATTTCAATATTTGCTTTAATACCTATACGTTTTCTAAAATTTGCAAAGTTGTAGAAGAATTTTGAATTCTGACCTTCAATAAATACGGGTACAATCATGCGTTTATGATCGATGGCCTGGGTTACAAAGCTCTTTTTCCAGTCCAAATCAATGATTTTACCATTTTGCTTTCTAGAAACTAAGCCAGCAGGGAAAAAACCAACTGCTTCATCCGTAATTAATACGCTTTCGATCGTTCTTAAAGAAGAAGCAGAAGTCGATTTTATTTTATTGATTCCAATAAAAACATCTCCATAATTCTTTAGATTTTTCAATACATCGTTTACCACAAAGTGAATATCTGGTCTTACTTCGGCAATTGTTTTCACAAATGCCATCCCATCTAATCCACCAAGTGGGTGGTTGGAAGCAAAAATAACGCCTCCTTCTTTTGGAATATGGTGATTGTTGTTGGAGACGATTTTGGCACCTAATTTATCCAATCCTTGATTGTTAAATTCGATTCCATACACATCTTTTAAATCATGCATAATGGCATTGATATCATCCTCATGTAGCTTACGCTTAAGCCATGAAAGAGCGAACTTAGGCATCCATTTTTTTAATCCTGGAGCTTTTTCGCTTAGTACTTTATCAACGTCAATAAACTTGTTTGGTTTCATAATTTATCGCGGCAAAAATAGCAATAATTGTGAATTGGGTGCTATTTTTTTAGATTTCGTTCTAAATCGCGAATTCGGTCATTCAATTTTTGCAGGCTTCTGAACAATACATAGCTTCTGCGGTATTCACCAACTGGGAAGGCTGGTGATCCTTGTAAAATTTCTCCTTCTTTTTCAACAGTTGATCCAACGCCTGATTGACCAGCAATTTTAACTCCATCCGCTACTTTAATGTGTCCAACAATACC
The DNA here is from genome assembly GCA_044337125.1 of Bacteroidia bacterium. GTDB lineage: Bacteria > Bacteroidota > Bacteroidia > 2-12-FULL-35-15 > 2-12-FULL-35-15 > 2-12-FULL-35-15. The sequence goes on along the minus strand of JBIIOB010000397.1, from coordinate 157 downwards.
AGCTTGTCCGCCCATCATTACATTTTTCCCAACTTTTGCTGAACCTGCTACAAATGCGCCACCAGCTAAAACAGTGTTTTCACCAATTTCAACATTGTGTGCAATTTGAACCAAATTATCAAGTTTTGCACCCTTACGAATAATGGTGGAACCCATG
>JBIIOB010000044.1:0-9694 GCA_044337125.1 Bacteroidia bacterium | reverse complement strand
TTTCCCCGAATATTTCCTCCATAATATCTTCCATGGTAATCATTCCTGAGGTGCCTCCGTATTCATCAACAACAATTGCAATACTCTTGTGTTGCTGAATAAAAATGGTTAATACTTCATTCGCAGCCATTGATTCAGGAACAATACTTACAGGCAACAAAATACTCTTAATACTTTCTGGTTGCTTAAAAAGTTCCTTTGAATAAACATATCCGATAATATTGTCAATATTTTCAGAATAGATTAAAATCTTGGATAATCGAGTTTGAATGAATTTTTGCTTTAAATCTTGTATACTGCTATTTACATCCAGCGCAATAATCTCAGTACGAGGTATCATACATTCTCGAGCCTTAACACTCGAAAAATCTAAGGCATTTTGAAAAATTTGAATTTCATGCTCTACTTCTGCCTTTCTTTCAACTGCAGCAGTGCCTTCTCTAACATAATTATCCAAATCAATCATAGTAAAAGCAGAATTTTCTTTTTCGATTTTTACTCTAAATACCTTCTTTAGTATAAACTCAGAAAGACCAATTGTTACCATTACAAATGGATAGAGAATTCCGTAAACGATAGTGAGTGGAAATGAAAAAAGGGTTAATGTTTTATTTGGATTGATGCGAAATAAATTTTTAGGCAGGTACTCTGCAGTAACAAGAATAAACATGGTAGATAAAAAAGTGGTAATTAACAAAACCGCAATTTTAGAAGACACAAAATTACCAATAATTGGTTTCAACTCTTCATCCATATAAATACCAAATATTACCAAAGCAATGTTATTTCCTAATAACATAGTACCTAAATAACGAGAAGGGTATTTATTAAAATAGGATAGGATCTTTGCAGAAAAATTACCCTGTTTGTTTTCTAGTTCAATTCGCAATTTATTGGAAGTAATAAATGCGATTTCGAGCCCTGAAAAAAAAGCAGATGCAAGAAGTGTTAATAAAATTATGACGACAGATGTTTCCAATTTTTATTTTTTTTCGGAAGTAGGTTTCGACTTTTGCTGAGCAGCTTCATGCTTCATACGTTGACGTTTACGTATGGAATACATTAATCCACATGCTAGTGTGAACACAAGAAAATAAATTGCGCCTTCATTATCTTTCACAGTAATAAAATAAGCACACATCACAATACCAATGATTCCCATTACCAACCATAGTATTTCAAGCACCTTTAAAGTTTTATTCATCTTTTTTTGTATTAAATTCTTCGTCTTTTAATGCAATTTGCCCTTTTACATTTGTAATTTCATACTCTGAAAAATCTTGATTTGCTTTTAAGCCATCTCCCCAAATTACTTCGTCTTTGGTAGAAATTTTAACAAACTCGTCTGTATAAATTTCTTTTTTAGCAGCATCCCAAATTAAATGTTCGGTTTCTAATTTATCTCCTTTTTCATTAATAACAACAACCTTATTTTTTACCTCCATTTTACTCATTTGGTTACCATTATCGAAACCAATTCCATAATTAGCGGTTAATTTAGTTTGCTGCTTTCGTTTATCATTAAAAAACAACACTTCAAGTCCTTTTGGTAATTCCATATAGGCTTTTTTACCCATATACCTATTTAGTTCAGGAGCAATTAACTTTGCACGAACACGTGCTGAATCACTATAAATAATTTCTACATTTTTTCCTGATTCAACAGGTAATAATTGTTGAATTGTTGCAGTAATTGTATTTACTTTTGCAATATCATTTTCGCATGATGACAAGAACAAGAAGAGACAAACTAGAATACTATTTGTAAATAATTTAACAAGTTGCATTATCAAAATAGTATTAGTCGAATTTAGGTTTAACAAACCAACGGTCGTTCATAGTAAACCCAACTGTTGCTCTAAAAAATTGTTCTTTTATCAGGCCATTGGATACTGTCCCTCTTTGGCCGAATTCAAATCCAATATTAACCATTGAAAAATTTTGCAATAAAAAGTTTCGACCCACAGGTAACCCGATTCCAGCACTTACAGCGTACTCTACCAATGGCGTGCTTTTTAATTCTATAGCAGATTGATTATATCTAAGTCCAGCACGGTAAAACATCCGTTTATGATAATTATTTAAACCAGTAGCTTTTGCATTAGGAACAAATTGCAACCCTAGGGAAACACGCATACTGTTTTTTAGACCTTGCGTTTGATTAAATGCTTTATATGTACTCCAATTTTGAATTGCATAATCAGCAGCAACCAACCAACGATCACCCTTTTTAAATGCCATACCGAAACCAACTGATAAAGGAAAAGTTATTGTTCCATTAACATCTTGAACATTAACCACAGTATCTTTAATGACTTCATATCCACTTGAACTATTAAAATAGGTATAGGATAAGCTATCAATTTTTGCACTTAAATTAGTTTGAGCAGCAAAAGTTGCTCCCCACATAATTTTTACTTTTTCCTTTAACACTCTACCTTTTATGGAATCAATAACAAAGGCATGTTGTAAACCATAATCCAAATAAAAATCATTAATACGTTTAATAGATGCCGTTTTGGTATTAAATGCTAAAGAGCTTCCAGGGAATATTGAACGACCAGAGTTTTCAATACTTCCGAATAAATAAGAAGCATTAAATCCTATAGATAAAGCTTGTAATGATTTTCTTCTCTTGTAAATAGAAGCCACCTTTTTCATATCCGATTGATATTCTTCAGCCGATTTAAGAGATTGATCCTCGTTACGTTTGGAGGTTAACTGTTTATATTTTTTTGATTGAGTAAACATACGTGGTAGACCATAAAGTGGTTTGATACCATTACCAAAATAAGCTTGATTGATTCCACCTGTTCCTTCGTATAAAAAATTAACAGTTCCAACATTGGTAATACTTTGTTCATCCGACACCTTATAACCAACGCTGCTGTATGGAATTAAACCTACACTTCCACCCCACCATTTTTTATAAGGGAAAGCAATAGAAATGTATCCTAATGCCGCACTATGTGTAATTGACTTTGTAGTTGAATTTTGCAATTGCAAACGTGAATAATTTAAACCAAAATCAACTGTTGTTAATCGGAGACTAGAATATGAAGCTGGATTACCTGTATTAATAAAAAACATTGGCAAAGAATCATTCTGCATAGCAATGTGAGTCCCTGCCATTGAAAATCCTTGGGCGAAACCTTTTCCATTTAAATCACCAATTCCATATCTAGAGTATGGTGATGAAGTTGCAGTTTGTGCCTGAATGGGCTTAATTAAATAGGTACTGCTACAAAGTATAAAAATTGCAATAAATGTAATCTTAAATTTACGCTCCAAAAAAATTCCCATACTTTATCTGTTATGCTCTTTAATATTATAATTTAAAATTCTATTTAATCCTTTTAAAATTAAATAAGAGTCTGCAAAGATGCTGTTTTTTAGCCGTTTCTCAAAAAAATTAACATCTCCCCCAGTTAGAATGACGTTTAAATCAGCAAATCGATGCCTATATTGTTCAATAAATCCATCTATTTCAAGCGTTGCGCCAGTTTCTACACCAGAATAGATACTTCCATTTGTATCTACCCCAATTAATGAATCGAAACTTTGATCAACTGGAAGTAACGGCAACTTTGCAGTAAAAGTATGCAATGCCCTAAATCGCATCTGAAGCCCAGGAGAAATAGCTCCTCCAAGATATTCCTTTTCATTGCTTAAAAAATTATATTTAATACATGTGCCAGCATCAATCACCAACACATTTTGATTTGGGAATAACAATTCTCCGCCAACAGCTGCGGCTAATCGGTCGCTACCCAAGGTAGTGATTGATTTATATAAGTTTTTTATGGGCAATGGTGTATCAGCAGAAAAGACAAGAACATTTACTTTCTGGGCCAATTGCTCCACAAATTGCTCAATATCATTTACAACAGAAGCTACAATGCAATTATCGAACTTGTTATCTTTAAAAAAATCACTTTCCAGCAACTCTTGGTAATCTTTAAAGACTTTAAACTCCAAAAGCTGTTCATTTTGGAACGATGCTGCCTTTATTCTTGTATTTCCAATATCTATAACTAATTGCATATCACAAAACTACGAAATAAGCCAATGAAGAACGAAAATTATTTTTGTGATTATAAATTTTTTTATACATTTGCATCCCAATTAAATGAGCTGGTACCTTAGCTCAGATGGTAGAGCAAAGGACTGAAAATCCTTGTGTCCGCGGTTCGATCCCGCGAGGTACCACAGCCAAAACGACAAAACCCTTGATTATCAAGGGTTTTGTCGTTTTATATACTCACCAAGTCTTGAATTATCCTTTTTTTAAAGAAAAAACAGGGTATATCAAAAAAAGGAAGTATATTTGTACTCTTCATTAGAAGATTGTATCTCAATCAGTTTATAGTTTCCTCTATCAATTCGGTCAATTTTACATTTTTCTCTTTAAAGAAACTGAGGTCATTTATTTGATTTCAAAAAACTAAAAATTAATAACCCGTTTCGTAAACACGGAACAACAAACAAAAACAACAATGAAAAAAGGAACAGTAAAATTTTTCAACGAAGCTAAAGGTTTCGGATTTATTAAAGAAGACAATGGACAAGAAATTTTTGTTCATGCATCAGGTTTAAAAGAAGATATCCGCGAAAATGACGTAGTATCATACGATGTGCAAGAAGGCAAAAAAGGCTTAAATGCAGTTAATGTACAACGCGTTGACTAAATAAATCAAAAAGCAAATCTAACAGTTTGCTTTTTTTATACCTAAACGTATAAAAATCATAAAAAAGCTCCTAAAATTTTAGGGGCTTTTTTTATTACCTTTGTGTGTAATGAACACAGCCAACAGAAAGTCAAGGCCACTTTTTATTTTCTACATTTTAGTAGCTTACATCGTTGTGCAATTTTCGTGGTGGATGTTTTCTATGTTTCAACTAAACAATGAAATTTCTCATTTAAAAACAGAACTAAATTTATTAAAAGAGGAATCGGCCACTGAAGTTATTTCAAAAGGGAATGAAATAAACGAAAAACTACATAAACGCTGGGTAATGATTTCGGGTGAAGGGGCTTTTTTTATCGGACTTTTGATGCTTGGGATTTATCAAGTTCGTAAAACCTTTAAAAAAGAAAATGAACTAACCAATCAGCAAAAGAATTTTTTACTTTCCGTTACTCATGAATTAAAATCCCCCATTGCATCTGCCAAACTTCAATTACAAACACTTGAAAAAAGAGAGCTCAGTCGCGAAAAACAATTAGAAATTATAAGCAATGCTATAAGCGATACAGAGCGTTTAAACACTTTAGTCGAAAACATTTTACTTGCAGCTAAAATTGATAATAGTGTTTTTACGATACATACCGAGTATTGTAACTTGTCGGAATACCTTTTAGATAATTTAAACAAAACTATTTCCTCTTTCAATTATAGGCATAAGATTATTTTGGATATTGAACCTTCCATCTTTATGCAGATTGACAAAACCAGCTTTCCTTCTATTGTTCTAAATTTATTTGAAAATGCAATCAAGTATTCTCCTTCGGAAACTGTTATAACCATTGAACTAAAAAAAATAAACAATAAAATTGTTTTAAATGTAAAAGACGAAGGAAATGGAATTCCTGACTCTGAAAAAAACACCATTTTTCAGAAATTTTACCGAATTGGTAGTGAAGAAACTAGAAAAACAAAAGGAACGGGTTTGGGATTGTACATAGTGAATTATATAGTTGCCCAGCATAATGGAATAATAAAAGTAAAAAACAATACGCCAAGAGGTAGTATTTTTGAAATAACATTTAACAATTAATCAAATGTCAAAAAAAGTAGCATTATTAATCCTAGATGGATGGGGATTAGGAGACGGATCAAAATCAGATGCCATTGCAAATGCCAACACTCCTTTCATTGATAGCCTTTATAAGAAATACCCTCATTCTACATTACATACTTCTGGACAAAAAGTAGGTTTGCCAGATGGGCAAATGGGGAATAGTGAGGTTGGTCATTTGAATATTGGAGCAGGACGGATTGTATACCAGGACTTAGAACTGATTAACAAAGCAATTCGTGAAAAAACAATTGATACAAATCAAACCCTTGTTGATGCATTTGACTATGCTAAAAAGAATAACAAAGCCATCCACTTGATTGGTCTTGTATCTGAAGGTGGAGTGCATTCATCACAAGATCATTTGCATTACTTATGCGATATGGCCAAAAATCAAGGGATTTCAACTGTTTATATTCATGCCTTTACTGATGGAAGAGATACAGATCCAAAAAGTGGGTTGGGTTATATGACGAATTTAGAAAAGCATCTTAAGAATTCAACAGGGAAAGTTGCAAGTGTTATAGGCCGTTATTATGCAATGGATCGTGATAAACGATGGGAGCGCGTTAAATTAGCTTATGATTTATTGGTAAAAGGAGAAGGTAAAAAAACACAAAATATACTTCAGGCAATAGAAGAGTCGTATGCTGAAAATGTAACAGATGAATTCATTAAACCTATTGTACAAACCGATAGCGTTGGAAATCCCATTGCTATAATCAATAAGGATGATGTAGTAATCTGTTTTAATTTTAGAACAGATAGATGTAGAGAAATTACAGAGGTTCTAACTCAAAAAAACATGCCAGAGAGCGGAATGAACACAGTGCCTCTATATTATGTTACTATGACAAATTATGATGACACATTCAAAAATGTGCACATTGTATATGACAAGGATAATTTAGTTATGACCTTGGGAGAAGTTTTAGAAAAAGCTAATAAAACTCAAATCAGAATTGCTGAAACTGAAAAATACCCTCATGTTACCTTTTTCTTTTCAGGTGGTCGCGAAAAAGAATTTGTTGGAGAAAAAAGAATCATGGCCCCTTCTCCAAAAGTGGCAACCTATGACCTTCAACCCGAAATGAGTGCAGTTGAATTAACGAATGCAATCATGCCGGAAATCGACAAATCAAGTGCAGATTTTATTTGTTTGAACTATGCAAATGCAGATATGGTAGGTCATACAGGTGTATATGAAGCTGTAATTAAAGCTGTGGAAACAGTTGATAAATGTGCACAAAGGGTTGTAGAAGCTGGAATAAAAAATGGTTATTCTTTTATAATTATTGCAGATCATGGTAATTCAGATTATATGATTAACCAAGATGGTTCACCCAACACAGCACACACAACAAATCCAGTTCCTTGCATCTTAATAGACAATGATTATAAAAAAATTAATGAAGGAAAATTAGCAGACATTGCTCCAACAATTTTAACCTTATTGGGTTTAGCAATTCCTTCTGAAATGAACGGGAAAGTACTAATCTAAATCATATGGAAAATAATAATCCAATCATCCGAACAGCAGTATTTAATCCAAAAGTAAAAACATACATCTTTTTAATTGCGCTGTTTTATTTATTTGTAAGTGTAATTGGTATTGTGCTTATTCCCTTTTGGATTTTTGGCTTGGGACAATGGATTTCAGGAAAATTCTTCAGCACCTTAAAGTGTGAGTTAACAGAAAAAAACCTATATTTTTCCAAAGGAATCATTTTGCATATTGAAAAAACAATTCCACTTGAAAATATCCAAGATATATCTTTCTGGGGAGGACCAATTCTTCGTTCAATGGGCTTGACTTTTATCAAAATAGAGACTGCAGGTGGAGGAGGTGCTCATGGAAGTAATATGATGAGCATCCCAGGAGTTGAGAATGCTTCAGAATTCAAAAACATGATTTTGAACCAACGTGAAAAAGTAATTAAATCAAAAAACACAGCACCAGTTAGTCAAGTATCTGAATCCCAGCTATTGTTAGAAATCAAGAATGAACTTAGCCAAATTAAGGATATCTTGAAGTCGAAATGATTTATTTAATCTTTATGTAATATTTCTTTCCACTAAAATAGTCTATTTTAGTAAAATTAATGCAAGGCAACCATTTAAAACCTTTTACGTCTTCCTACCGTAGAAGAGGAGTGTTTTGCCAAGGAACGCTGTATTTATGAACGAAACCGAAGTAATTAAAGGTTGCTTAAAAAATGATCGTGCAAGCCAAAAAGCTTTGTATGAGCACTATTATAGCAAAATGTTAGGTGTTTGTTTACGATATTCCAAAAGCAGCGATGATGCAAAAGACGTTCTCCATGAAGGGTTTATGAAGGTATATACGAATCTTAAAAACTTCAATAATACAGGTTCATTTGAAGGTTGGATTCGAAGAATAATGGTAAATACCTCCATTGATTATTTGCGCAAAAACAAACAAAACTATTTGATTGTAAGTACAGTTCATGTCAACGACCGTCAAATGAATATTACAGAAGATGAGTTAAGTGAAGATGATTTACTAATTAATATTGAAAAAGAAGATATTTTAAAGGCAGTACAAGAGCTAACACCAGCTTACCGAACAGTTTTTAATTTATATGTTATTGAGGAATACACACATAAAGAAATAGCAGAATTACTTGATATAAGTGAAGGTACTTCAAAATCAAATCTTTCTAAAGCAAAATTTAATTTGAAAAAAAATTTAATGCATTTAACAAAACCTAAGCATGGTAAATAATTCCCCTAATACAAAACTAGACGAGGCAGTAAAAAATGCTTTAAAGGATTTTGAAGTCCAATATGACCAAAACGATTGGTCAAGAATGGACAATATGTTAAATGCAGCTCCCAAACAAACACAATTCAATTGGAAGTATACATTAAATATTATAATTGGAATTACATTAATTGGAGGTGGATATTTACTCTATAAGCAATTTTCAAAACCATCAGAAAATAAAGTTGAAATCGTTGCACCCATTCCCGAAAAAACAAAACCAGCAACTACTCCAGTTCCTAAACCTTTTAGTAAACCATTATCAGCACCAATTGTTGCCCCAGTTAGCGAGCCGGTGCTAGAAAAAGCAGTAGTGGAAAATAAAATCGATACAAAAGAAACCAAAACACCATTAACCCAAGCTGCGTCTGCCAAAGAAAAAGCAAAAACGAAGGATATTAAAACTCCATTAAAAACCGATAACGATAAAACGAATACCAAAATTCACCCAATTATTAGAATGGGAAATGAACCAATTTTTGGCGATATGCTTGATTCATCAAGAGGGGTAATTGGCACAACTCAAGAAAAAGAAGAGACTAAAAAAGCTGCTAAAACTCAATCAAACAAAAATATTGGTTGGGATAATATCATGTTCTCTAATGTTAATCCTGACAGTATCAGAAAACATAGAGAGTCAATGAAAAAAGATACTTTAAAAAATTAGGCAACCATTTTATTTTTCTGCGTCTTCCTTATAAACAAACAAAAAAGGAGGACTTATGCAACAACTATACAAGCTATTTTTATTTAGCATTTGCATATTCATAATCAACACAGCAAAAGCTCAAGATCCGGAGTTTACCCAATTTTATGCAAACCCACTTTATTTGAATCCTGCATTTGCAGGCTCAAATATATGTCCACGCATCACCTTAAATTATCGTAATCAATGGCCTGGTATTTCAGGAACCTATGTAACTAGTAGCATTTCTGCCGACCGATTTGTTTATGGAATAAAAAGTGGTATTGGTATTTTGGTGATGAATGACCGAGCTGGTCAAGGAACCCTTAACACGACAAATATAAGTGGAATCTATTCTTACCAATGGAGGCCAACACGAAACATGGCAATTAATGTGGGATTTCAAGGAACCTATGGACAAAAAC
>JBIIOB010000396.1:0-2927 GCA_044337125.1 Bacteroidia bacterium | reverse complement strand
CTCCATTGATAGTCCATGTACCTATTTGATTGGTCCAATCGGGATGTATGGCTACATCAAAATTGTCGCTAAAGAATCCACGCGTATTGTTTGCTCTCCATTCTGTTCCTGTATTTTCCAATACTTGGTAAAAACTTTTTTCGATGCCCGTTCCACCTGAATTGTCGTTATCCGTAAAGGTGGCTGTAAAGTTTGTTGTTTGCCATGTAGTAGGAGCACTTACCAATGTCGTTGGTACGGTATTGTCGATGGTGCAATTCCAGATTGCTTGCCAGCCACTTGCTACTGTTCCGTTGTCGGATTTAAATTTGATGGTCAATGCACCACCTGTTGATGTTACAGTACCTGGTGAAGTTGTTCCATGATAAAATCCGATTAGCGGAGCTGCAGTTGAATTACCATTGTAAATCCAAAGTGTATCATAATTTACTTCCGTATTAAAACTCGAAAAGTTTAATGAAACATTCGATGCGCCAGTTGGTGCAATCGTATAGGTATACGTTTCATTGTCGTAATAATTGCGATTCGGTCCCCCCATATCATAAATGGTGTCGGTACAAGGCACAACAGCACAATCCGAAAATTTATCACGAATCAAGTTCCACATATCGTTGTAGCCATCGTCATTTCCCAAAGCCCAAATACCAATTCCACCAATACCGCGTTGATTTACAATATCGAAACGTTTGCCCATGGAGTAGGCATCATCTATAAAACATTGCCAAGGCGTTCCTGTGCGTGTAGATGGAAACCAAGTTGAAAAGCTATTTGCATCCCAGTTGCGTGTATTGTAATAACCATTTGCATTGGTGCGGAATGTTAAATAGGTAACGGTGTTGGTGCTTCCTGTTGTTGCCGATGGAATGGTAGATGCAGATGCAGTAGCCCATTCGCGACCATAATAGGGAAGTCCTAATAATAATTTATTTTTTGAAGCACCTTGTTTTAAGTAATAGGTAATTGATTTGCTTAATGTTTGATTGTACGATGTTTCGAAATTATACAAAGGTGCTTCTGGGCCCGCATTTGTGCTGCCGCTCCAATAATAATCGTAGCCCATAATGATGAATAGATCCACATAATTATTCAAAGCTGCCATGTCGAATGATCCACTCCAATCAACAGCATACAAGGCGATGCTAATTTCTGAACCAGCAATTGCTGCATGCATTTGTGTACACAAATTATTCATGAAGGTTGTAAAAGGAATTTTGTGTGATGCGCCCATTCCTTCAAAATCAATATTTACACCTTTGGCATTTCTACTTTGAACAGCAGAAATTAAATTGGTAATTAAGGTTTGTTGCGCAATGGTATTTCCTAAAAAAGTAGTTAAGTCAGTTGCACCAAATAAGGTTACACATAGAGTTACATTTACTCCATTCGCTTGTGCATCCGATACAACCGTTGCTGTACTCCAGTTGTGAGTGGTAACTGCATTTCCGTTTGCGGGATTTACTTCATACGAGAAATAACATAAATCGCTCAAGCCATTCCAATCGTAATTGCTTTGCAAACCATTTTGCCAATACGGATGCCAACCATACACACGCTTTTGTAAGTTGCATGCTCTGTTATCTTTTAATCGAAGTGTTTTGTTGGTACCTGTGGTAAATGCTCTTAAGCTGTCCCATTGAGCATCTGTTTCCAATTGGTAAGCAGCATATTTTTCCGATTCTGTTTGGTGAATCGATTTATGTTCTTGCTGTGATAAATAGTAGTCGATGTTTTTGGTATAACCAGGACGAATAACTTTTTTTCTTGAACTCGAATCATTTTGCGGATGATAGGTGTAAGGTGCTCCCAGACCATCTTTATTAGTGTCGTGTTCGAATAAATATTCTTTGTATTCATTGCTATTTACTTCCGACTCGTCCATATAAAATGACGAAACATTCACCACTGCATTCTGTTGAGCAATAGCAGATGTTACGAGTAATAAGAAAGTAAATAAATTTAATTTTCTCATTTTAAAATTACTTTAGTCGTTTTCACTTCTTCGTTAACCATCAATTTCAAAAAGTAGATTCCTTTCGATAAACCTAACTCATTTGCGTTTATAGCTATTTGGTGTTTGCCTATGTTTTGGTTGTTATTCGAATAAAGTTGAATTTGTTTTCCCAACACATCAAGCAATTGAATTGAAACTGTCGAATTCTGAGTTAACGAATAGGTAATGGTTGTTGCATTTGTAAATGGATTCGGGTAGATACTAAGCACTGTTTCATTAGCCGTAGAAGCAATGCTTGTTGGTGTTAAATCAACAGTTTGTCCGTTGCCTGTATACACTGCAGAAATTAAGCCTGCGCCATTTTCTGCTTTTACACTAAAGTAATAGGTTTGTCCATCAACGAGTGTTAAACCAGTATGTGTTACTGATCTATTGAACCAGTTATCGGTCCAGTTTACAACATCTGTTGCACCTGCAGTTGTTCCTATTGCATACCAATATTTTGCGATTGCAGAATTGGTATCTACGGCAGCACTCCAGTTTGCTGAAAGTTCGGTTGCTGAATTTGTGAAAACAATATCCGCAGCCAATCCATCATTGATGGTATCTACCACACTTGGTGGGGTCCAATCAACATTGATGTTTTCATAAAAGATAGCAGACAAATTGCCTGCTGAATCCGAACAAATGGATTTTACTTTTGCAGAGAACGTTGTTGGATTTGGATTTTGAAAACGAATGTCATTTGTTGCGGTAGCTCCTACAGTTACGTTTGCACTTGCAACTGGACGAGAACGATACACTTTTAATTCATTGATTTCAAAATTCGCATTTCCACTTCGGAACGAAATGGCGTTACCAGTTGTATAAAAAGAAGCATCGGTAAAACTTGTTGCTAATGCATTGTCTCTGTACACATCTATTTTTCCTGTAGTACGGTCGTAAATGATTTTGTAATCATACCATTGTCCAGCAG
>JBIIOB010000395.1:0-2935 GCA_044337125.1 Bacteroidia bacterium | reverse complement strand
TTAATTGTAGCTCTTGTTGAGGTACAAGAAAGGTTCCAATTTACGTCAACTCGATATCTTGCATTTGGTACACCTGCAAAATTAATGTCAGTATAGGTTGAATTGGTTCCTGGTAAAGAACCTGTTAATAATGTCCAGTTTCCATTTCCTAAATCATCTTTGTACACATTATAAAAACTTACAGGATTTCCTTGATTTTCGATATCGTAAAGTGTCCATTGCATATTCCCATTTCCTAATAATTGAAGATGGATGGTGCTATGGTAATCACTTAAGGTACTCTCTGAACCACAAGTATCCACTGTTGTGAGCTTATATCTGTAATTAGTGATGTTAGGATTTGCATTCAAATCATGGTATTCACTTAATGAATCATAATCAACAAATGTTAAAAACTGGAAATTGTTTGCTGTAATTTCGCGGTAAATATTAAAACCTGCAATTACATTTGACACGGGCTTTTCCCAAACTAAAATATTATGGGTAGATAAAGAGTCAACCGTTGTTAAACAAAGTCCAGTTGCAATTGGTGCAGCTGCCAAAATTTCAAATGCACTAGAATCCTGACATCCATAATTATCAGAAACAACTAAGCTGTAATTGTCAGGGCATAAGTTTATTGCAGGGTTATTAGTCTGATTACCGCTTTGTGTTCCCCAGTTATAATATACAACTGCCATTTCACCTGCAATATTTGCACTTGCTTGTGAATTGCAAGAACCACAATAAACATTGCTTGTTTGAACTGATTCAATAACGATGTCATTTCGTTTTGATGAGAAAACTGTATTGCTACTTAATGGAAAAATAGTATTTATGGTATCAAGAACACTCGTAGCTAATAATGTATCATTTGAAGAGTAAACATTATAAGAGGTATAATTAGGTATAGAATCAGCAATAATATTATTACATTCTTTAAAAATGAAAGTGGAATCAATTCTTAAAAAGTTCATATTCCTTAAAACAAGATCTCCTTTAGAACCTATGACTTGAAGATAATCACCATTAGTGCTAAATACCTCAGGAAAATAAGGGTCGGTGCCACTAAACGAATTTGTTCCATAGGTAGAAAAATGGGGAATGCTAAATGTTTGAATTTCATTTAAATTGAGATCAAATAATGAAAAAATATTTAAGCGAGAGAAGCCTTCTATTGGTCCGTTTAAACTCGTTTGTGAAAAAACGATTTTGTTTTTGTAAATGGTCCATGTTCCACTTTTAAGTGTATAAGGCATATTACCAATACCATATTGCCATTTATTTGCAGCTAATACCGTTCCATTTGTATCAATTTTAACTAAACCACTTCCTTGGTCACGTCCATAGGACATGTATAAATGACCTTGATAGTATTCAATTTTTGAAAAAGGGCTATATGAGTTTAAGGTGAATATATTTAGTGGATCAGTAAGGCTAAATGATGAAAGAATGTTTCCAGTATTGTCCATTTTTATAATGGATGTTTTTTGTTCTAAAGAGTTATAGGTATTTAGATAGCGTTTGTGTTGTGGCACTTACAATGGTTATGTCTGGCGAAAAGGTTTTGCTAAACAATTTTACACCGTTTTGGGAAATAAGAATAATCTTATTTGAAAATATCCAATATACACCATTCGGTGCATCTAATACCATTGATTTGTTTTCAGAGTGATATGCTGCTTTGCAGGATATATGCCAATAAAATGAACCATTAGTTGCATCGGATTTTGATAAATAAAATTGAACATCGCCACCTCCCCACATTCCACCAGTATTTTGCGTTGTAGCTAAATAAACTCCATCTGTGGGTTTATACGTTATGTTTTTAGAATCAAAACTATTTTGATAGCTTACTTGATTTTCAGTATAATAATACGGAAGTATTTTCTGCCAAATAATATTTCCTTCTTGTCCAACCTTCATTATACCAGAGTTTGTAAAATTAATTTTTGTACTTATAAAAGTATTTCCGTTTTCATCACTAACAGATGAAGCTGGGTTGATTTTATAGTTAATGCTTGGATCATAAATCTCATGCAAAGAAGGTGATAGCGTTTGCGACAATGTGCATTTTGAAATCAATAAAAAGGCTGCTAGTTGTAAAATCTTTTTCATTTTTTTGTTTGAATATTAACAAAAAAAATCACCGCACCTGCAGTGATTTTTTTTGTTAGTGATTGTGTTATTGTTTAATTAATTTTTTGAATACTGTACCAACTTGTGTTTGAATGTTAACAGTATAGATACCTTTTGCGAAATTTTCAGTTGGTATTGTTTCTGATAAATTAGTTGAACTTGTTTGATAGACCAATTCGCCTAATGCATTATAAATACTGATGGTACTTGCTTTTAAAAATTGAGGCTGTTGAATCGTAATATAGTTGTTTGCTGGATTTGGGTAGACAATGATATTTGTATTTAAAAAATCATTAATAGTGGTTGTCATACTTCCTCTTTTAATATTTGATCGTGTTGTATTAATGGTTGCTCTGGTTGGATCACAAGTAATACTCCAAGCCGTTTTTACACGCCAGTTTGCAATAGCAGCATGATTCGAAAATCCAGGATCAGTAGCCGATGATTGTGTCCCAGCAACTGTTCCTACAGGTGTCCAGAAATCGATGTTAGCTGTATCGCACAATAATACGTAATTAGCAACTGGATTTCCGCCACCTTCAATGGTGTAAGGGATGCTCCATGTAAATTGTCCCAAACCAGCATCTATAATGTAAATGGTATTATGGTATGGTCCCAATGCACTATAGTTGCCACAAGTATCTAATAGCTGTAATTTATAGCGATATGATCCCACATTTGGGTCACCATTCGCAGGACCAACACTTCTGGTCGTATCAATGAATTCACTAATTGAATCAATAGATACAGCTCCAATTCGTTGATAGATATTTGTAGATACTTCGCGGAAAACTACGAATGAATCTGCTTGCGGGTA
>JBIIOB010000394.1:0-2942 GCA_044337125.1 Bacteroidia bacterium | reverse complement strand
CTCCACCAATAATCACCATGTGTTTTGGAACTTCTGTTAATTCCAATGCTTCCGTAGAAGTGATTACACGCTTTTTATCAATTTCGATTCCAGGGAAACTCATTGGTTTTGAACCTGTAGCAATAATTGTTTTAACTGCTTCTATTTGTGTTTTTGAACCATCTGCTGCAGCAATTTCAATTGTGTTTTTATTTACAAATGAACCGTGACCAGTAAATACGGTTACTTTATTTTTTTTCATCAAAAAATTAATCCCATCGCAGGTTTGTTTAACAACATCTGCTTTGCGTTTAATCATTTGTTTTAAATTCACTTTTACATCTTTCACATCAATTCCATGTTCTGTGAATGTATGTGTAGCGTTGTGATAGTGTTCCGAAGAATCCAACAATGCTTTTGAAGGAATACATCCTACATTTAAACATGTTCCACCAAGTGTTGAATATTTTTCAATCAAAGCTGTTTTCATTCCTAACTGACCGCAACGAATTGCTGCAACATATCCTCCAGGACCTGAACCTATAATAACAACGTCAAATTTTTCCATAATACTATTTGTTTAGAAATTAATCTTTGTTTTTGCCCTAAAAAGGACGCACAAAGGTACTATTTTTTAAGAATTTTAAAGCGAATTAATAGTGAATATACAATAAACCCAATTGATAGCCAAAAAGCCAATCTAGCAATGATATCGCCATGCTTGGTATAAAAAGTCTTTTCATCCGACAAAGAAATGCGTTGTTTGATTACAGCTGGTTTCCAATACTCCGTTGCCTGAAGAATTTCACCCATTGGATTTATAAAACAGGATACTCCAGTATTGGCAGAACGTGCAATCCATTTCCGTGTTTCGATGGCTCTTAAAGCACCATATTTTAAATGTTGTTTGTACCCTGGTGTATCTCCCCACCAACCATCGTTGGTAATGATAGAAATAAATTTTGCTCCATTATTGATGTATTCACCCACGTATTCACCATAAATACTTTCGTAGCAAACTACAGGGGCTGTAACTTTAGAGCGATCAGGTGAAAAGAAAGCGGTGCGTGTATCCTGCATTCCTAAACTACCGCTGGTACCACCTAAATTAATTGCAAACTTTTCAACGTATTTAAAAATAAATGGGAAGGGCATTTTTTCGACACCGGGTACCAATTTCGATTTGTGATAGATTTGAATTTTTCCAGTACTATCCAATTGCAATGCAGTATTATACGAATCGTAATACGCATCGTCATTTGTGAATTTGCGAGCAGTAGCAGACAATGCTTCGTCAGGCTGATACACTTTAGCTGTACTTGCTCCAATCACAATTTTAAGATTTGGAAACTGCTGAATGTATTTTTGAAGTGTTTGAATGCTCCAACTTTGTGGCAATTGATTCTCCCATAAATCTTCCGTCAATGCAGTTTCTGGCAACAATAAATATTCGGTGGTTGAATCTACTTGTTCGCTTGCCAACTTGAGCATTTTTTGCAATTGCTCTTGATAGTTCACAAAAAACTTTTCGTTGTAGGGATCAATGTTGGGCTGCACCACCACTACCGACATTCCACCTTTCCAATACTTGTTTGCAAATAATCCTACAACAGCAGATACTAAAATGGGTACAAGTATTATTATTGAAATAACAATCCCTTTTTTAATTTGGGTCTTACGATTTTCGATTTCGTTTTTATTTGTAATCAACTTAAAAATTAACACATTTACAATCAATACCCAGAGGCTACCACCAAATACTCCTGTGTATTCATACCACTGAATCCAATGTGGTGTTTCGGCAAAAACATTTCCAAGTGTTAACCATGGCCACGTTAAATCCCAATCGAGGTGAATAAATTCAAAGGCAATCCAAAAAGAAATGAATATAAAATACCACCATTTTTCGCCAACTCGTTTTTTTACACGATGCACTAAAACAAACACCAATGCCATCAACAAGGCATTGCAAAGAATAGCCATGGCAGCACCACCAAAAGATGCATTTTTAATCCACCAAGTAACCAATACATTCCATACAAAAAAAGTAATGTAGGAAATAGCAAAGAGCGTTGTTCGTTTATATAGTTCGGGCGACTGTGCTATTTGTTGTTCAACAATTAATAAGGGAACAAAGGCAATAAATATCAAACCTGCAAAGCCAATAGGAAACCAACTAAAGGTAAGCAACAAACCACTTAAAAGACCTAGAAGATATAGATGTGACTTTTTCAATGAATTATAAATCTATGTGTTTGGATTGGATTGGTTCACCAACAAATATGCTTGCAGCTTTATCAAAGTTTTCTGATGAATCGGTAGTTAAATACTGAATGGATTTTCCTTTACTTAATTGTTGTTCAATTTCAGCATGACGATTTAAATAATCGATCAAACTCGTTGCAACAATTTCTCCTTGTGAAATCAATTTAATTCCTTCGGGTAAAAACTTTTTTATTTTATTAATTAATAAAGGATAATGAGTACAACCCAGAATTATGGTATCAATATTTTTTCCCTTCTCCAATAAAGAATTTAGGTTCTTTTGAATAAAATAATCGGCTCCTTCACTTTCAAATTCATTATTTTCAACCAAAGGAACCCACATAGGACAAGCTTCCTGAACAACGGTTAATTGAGGATAAAACTTTTCTATTTCGATCGGATAAGAATTAGAGGTAATTGTTCCGCTCGTTCCTAAAACACCTACAACATTTGTTTTTGTATAGTTCCCTACGATTTCGGTAGTAGGACGAATAACACCTAAAACGCGTTTATTGGGTGCAAGGCTTAGTAAATCTTTTTGCTGAATGGTACGCAAAGCTTTTGCAGATGCAGTATTACAAGCCAACAAAACCAGTTCGCAATCCAATTCAAAAAGCTTTTTAACGCATTCTAAGGTATACTCATAGACCGTTTCGAACGATCGTGTTCCGTATGGAGCGCGTGCATTATCACCCAAA
>JBIIOB010000043.1:0-9791 GCA_044337125.1 Bacteroidia bacterium | reverse complement strand
CAATGGTATTAGCCGTTGAAGCTGGTCACAGAAATGATAAAAAGAAAGTAATCGTTTGGATGTTGTTAACCATCATTGGTGGTGCTATGTTCGTTGGTTCTCAAGCTTGGGAGTGGTATCACTTCATTGTTGGTACTGATCATGGTGCAATTCGTAGTGTATTCGAAAATGGCGAATGGGTTGAAAAAACGGTTTACGGAGCAAATATGACTGTAAACGAATATGGTTTACCTGTATTTGCTAACTTCTTCTTCTTTATTACTGGTTTCCATGGTTTCCACGTATTTAGTGGTGTTATCATCAATATCGTTATTTTTATTAACGTTATAAAAGGAACATACGAAAAACGCGGTCATTACGAAATGGTTGAAAAAACTGGTTTATACTGGCATTTTGTCGATTTAGTATGGGTGTTTGTATTTACATTCTTCTACTTATTGTAACAGCGAAAACTAACCAAAGAAATTAACACTTTTAAATAGCATATACTTATGGAATTTCACGATAACTACCCACAATATGAGCTAATGGCTCATCATAGCGAAGAAGAAGGAAAGAAAAAACGCAGAAAACTTTGGAATGTATTCTGGATAATGTTAGGTATTACCATTGTTGAGTTGATCATTGGTTTTAAAGCTTCTGAATGGCATTTATTAAATGATGACAGAACTTCTACCACGGTATTAAAAACCATTTTCATTGGTCTTACACTTTTAAAAGCATTTTACATTGTAATGAGCTTTATGCATTTAGGTGATGAGAAAAAATGGATGAAATATTGTGTTTTAGTTCCTTACACTGTATTCATTTTGTATTTGGTATACATTATCGTTGGTGAGTCTACTTATTCTAAAGAACACAAAGAAAGAATGGATCCATTGATCGTAAATCAAAAAAATGAATTGAACGAAGCTGCTAAGTCTGGTCACCATGCAGCACCAGCTGGCGCTCACGAAACACACGAAGAAGGTGCTGAAAAACCTGCTGAAGAAGCACACCACTAAGCATTTATTATAATCTACAAAAATGGCTCGCAAAACAATTGCGAGCCATTTTTGTTTGTACTTTTGCGAAGCAAATACATTGCTTATGAACCTCAAGAAAAAGATTGTTATTCTTTTATTATTGCTTACGTTTCCATCCGTATTCTACGTTTTACTAACTACAGGAAAACATAACTTTATTCATCTTCCTTATTTTGGTGTAAAGGAATTAGCGCCTAATGGAAAGGATACCATTTACCATTCAATTAAACCATTTAGTTTTATTAATCAGGATGGTAAAACAATAACGGATAAAGATTATGAAGGAAAGATATATGTTGCCGATTATTTTTTTGCAAGCTGTCAAACCATTTGTCCTAAAATGGCAACGGAACTGCAACGTGTTCAAGATAAGTTTGCCTACACAAAAGGCTTGGTCCAAATATTATCACATACTGTAAATCCTGAAAACGATTCGGTACCTGTATTAAAAGCCTATTCAAACATGGTACATGCCGATAATTTTAGTTGGAACTTTGTTACTGGCGACAAAAAACAACTGTATGAAATGGCACGAGAATCTTATTTAGTAAATGCGATGGAAGGAGATGGTGGTCCAGATGATTTTATACACAGCGAATTTTTTATTTTGGTTGATAAAGAAAAACACATTCGTGGTATTTATGATGGAACCAATATTAAAGCAGTAAACGAATTGTTAGACGACATTAAAGTATTGATTGCAGAGTACACCATTAAAGAAAATAAGGAGAAAAATAAACGCGATAAATAATATGAAAAACGATAAATTGGTTTTTAGAATTGTAATGGCATTGTCGATTGTAGTGTTCGTTGCAGTAATTGTTTTAAATAAAAAAATATTACCTGTTCCGGAAGTTATTCCATCCTTTGTTTACAAATTACCGAAGTTGAACGCAATGCTAAATGGTACTTGTAGTTTGTTTTTGTTATTGTCCTTGTACTTTATCAAACAAAAAAATATTGAAATGCACAAAAAGTTAAACATCATTACTTTTTGTTTGTCGGCAGTATTCTTATTATCCTACATTACTTATCATTGGATGGCGCAAGAAACAACTTTCCCAGCCGACAATTCATTGCGTCCTGTATACTTAACTATATTAATTAGTCATATTATTTTGGCGGCTTTGGTATTGCCATTAATTTTATTGTCCTTTCACAAAGGATTTCAAAACCAAGTTGAGAAACACAAAAAACTAGTTCGTTTTGCATTTCCAATTTGGTTGTATGTAACCGTTACGGGCGTGGTGGTGTATTTGATGATTTCACCGTATTATTTGTATAGATAGTTTCATAGTATCGGCTGGAATGCTTTTCATGATACTTTAATTCACAAATTATTTAATGATAATCAATCTATCTTGCGCTGTTACATTCCCATTTAAGTGAATCTGATAAAAATACATGCCATTTGAAAATAAATTCTCCTGAATTTTTATCTTTTTCTCTGTTGAATTTAATTTGTGACAAGCAATTTTTCTTCCTTCAATGGAATAAATACACAAATCTGCTTGGTCGTTTTCTTCAATGGAATACTCTGCAGTAAAACTTCCGTTGTTTGGATTAGGATAAATTTTATAATTGTTAGCAAAAGTATTTTCTATTACAGAAACAGAAGAATCACAAATGGTAGGTGTAAGCGATACACTATCAATATAATAATAAGCGGTTTCCGGATTTGCACCTGCTGAAACAAATGTTATTATCGTATTCGAATCCAATTTAAAATTGCCAATGGTCATATACTCTTCTCCACCGCTTGCCATAAATTGTCCTTCCACTTTTGTCCAACCTGTTTTATTTCCTAATACATTGCTAGGGCTATTATAAACAAACTGTGGAGTAACCAATAATGGACAGCCCCAACAAGAACTGTCTGTTATAGCGGTATCTGAAAAATAAGCAGAAATGGTATTTACACCATATGGATAATTATCTCCAATTGAAACAAAAAATTTCAGTTTATAGCATGTAGCACCAAGCAAAGGGCTTAATAATTGAACTTGCATATATTCCCTATAGTTTGAAACCGTAGTTACAGCAGTAATAATTCCTGCATAGGATAGTCCGTTTTGTGATATTTGATTTCCAGCAAAATTTGAAGGAACAGATAACCCTGTAGCATTACAAGGATTAAAATAATCTGGACTGGAATTTGTTGGATTTTTCCATGAATTTGCAAAATTTATTTGGCCTGATGAAAACGGACAAGTGTCATACAATTCAAAACTATAGTTAGGAACTAAATTTTGAGCATGGCAAATTTTTGCCATGCTCAAAATAAACAGTATCAGAAGGAATGCTTTAATTTTCATGATACTTTAAAGTTAGAAATTATTTAATAATTGAACTTAGTATATAATTTATTGTATGTTTAAACAATTGTTTCCTTTTTCCTGAATATTCCTGATATCAATCAGTTGGTTGTCCTTCAAAATATCTAGCATTTATTCATAAAATTCAGTTAAATTTGTATCACCATTGAAAACAAAAAAATACATATCATTCTTAGTATTGTTTGCATTCGTTATGCTTAACCATACAAGCGCAGTAGCACAATGTGCTATGTGTAAAGCTACAGCTGAAAGTGATTTGAATGGAGGAGGTTCTATTGCTAATGGTTTAAATACAGGTATTTTGTATTTAATGGCGGTGCCTTATCTTATCCTTTTAATTGGTGGTTATTTTTTCTTCAAAAAACCAATTGATGCTAAACTAAAAGCATGGAAAGAAAAATATTTTCCTGCAAAAGCAACTCAAAAATAAGTTAGTCTATTTTCTTCCAGTCGATTTCTTTGTTTTGCTGAAACACACCAGCAAATTCGCTTCGCACAGGCATTTCTAAAAAAGGATAAACCACTTTCGACAAATACAATCCTTGTGGATGCGCAGGAATAATGGTCTTTGGTGCCGTTTGTGTTGCTAAACAATGTTCTAATTGTTCAACCGTAAATTCCCTTCTGCCAATTTCAATAATCTTACCGGCTAAAATCCGAATCATGGTTTTTAAGAAACGGTTTGCTGAAATCTCAAATCTGAATCGTTCTTCTTTTGGATCGATGTACAATTGCGTGCTGCTTACCTTGCAAATAGTAGTATTATGCTTGTCGGGATTTTTACAAAAAATACCATAATTATCATACTTCGGAAAAAGTGCAACTGCTTTTTTCATGTTGTCGATATCCAAATTGTCGAGCAAATAAAATGAACTTGTGCGCGCTAAAAAAGGATCTTTATAGGTATGAAAAAAGAAATCGTAGGTGCGCTGACTTACACTAAATCGTGCATGCTGATCATCTTCCACTTTAAAAATATCAAAAACAGCAATGTCATCCGGCAGTGCTTTGTTGAGTCTGAATTTTAAATCAAAATCCCATCCTTCATTCGTGTCGATATGGAAAAAATATTGACTGGCACTCACCATCGCATCGGTTCGGCCGCAACCAAGAATAATAATAGGCTTTTTTAGAATTTTGCCTAGCGTATCTTCTATTACCTCTTGCACCGAGGTAACATTGGGTTGCCTTTGCCAGCCTCGGTAATTAAAGCCATGATACCCAATATGAAAGAAGTGACGCATGTAAATAGTTGATTTTAAACTCAAATATAGCAGAATAATGGGCTGATTAATTGATATTTAAGTAGTTTTTGGTATTTGGTTTTTTATTATCTTTGTAACAGTTCTTTAGATACTTATCCAGAAAGGTGGAGGGATAGCGCCCTATGATACCTTGACAACCCTAATTGGTTTTAACTAAAATAGAAGGTGTCAACTCGCATTTGCCTTGGCAAAATAGATAAGTCAGAAAAATAAATATTTGAATAGTTAAAATCAACATAATTTATCTCCTCTGACCATAAAACGTTAGAGGAGATTTTTTTTACTCCAATTTCTGTTATTAAAACAGAATTAAATTGATATGATAGACATACGTAAAGAATTAGAAAAAAGAATTTTGGTAATTGATGGTGCCATGGGTACCATGATTCAACAATACAAGTTGGAAGAAAAAGATTACCGAGGAAAACGTTTTGCTGATTGGCATAAAGATTTGAAAGGGAACAACGATTTACTTTCCATTACCCAACCACAAATTATAAAAGCGATTCACAAAGAGTATTTAAAAGCTGGTGCTGATATCATTGAAACAAATACATTCAGTGATACCAAAATTGCAATGGCCGATTATGATATGCAAGAGTTAGCTTATGAGTTAAATTATGAATCGGCTAAAATTGCAAAAGAAGCAATACAAGAATTTTATAAAGAATTTCCGGAGCAAGCTACTGTTCCTAAGTTTGTGGCTGGTGCAATCGGACCAACCAATAGAACCTTATCTTTATCACCGAATGTAAATGACCCTGGATTTAGAGCAATTACATTTGATGAATTAGTAGATGCTTATGCCGAACAAGTAAAAGGATTGATTGATGGTGGTGCTGATATTTTATTGATTGAAACCATTTTTGATACGCTGAATGCAAAAGCAGCATTGTTTGCCATTCAAAATTATTGCAAATCCATTGACAAAAAAATGCCCGTGATGGTTTCAGGAACCATTACTGATGCAAGTGGTAGAACACTATCCGGACAAACTACTGAAGCCTTTTTAAATTCCGTTTCTCATGTTGATTTATTAAGTGTTGGGCTAAATTGTGCATTGGGTGCAAAAGACATGCGTCCCTATTTAGAAGAGTTAGCTACCAAAGCTCCATTCTTTGTGAGTGCATATCCGAATGCTGGTTTGCCAAATCAGTTTGGTGAATACGATCAGGATGCTCATGAAATGGGACATCAAATTGAAGATTTTTTAAAAGCAGGATTTTTAAACATTGTTGGAGGATGTTGTGGTACAACACCTGCTCACATTAAACGTATTGCTGAATTAGCAAAAACAAGCGCTCCTCGTAAAAAACCTGAACCCGATGCATTGATGCATTTGAGCGGTTTAGAGCCAGTAACACTTCGTCCTGAAAGTAATTTTATGAATGTGGGTGAACGAACAAATGTTACAGGTTCAAAAAAATTCTTGCGCTTAATCAATGAAGGAAATTATGAGGAAGCATTATCCATTGCAAAAGATCAAGTTGATGGTGGTGCACAAGTGATTGATGTGAACATGGATGAAGGGATGTTGGACAGTGAAGCTTGTATGACGCGCTTTTTGAATTTGATTGCATCCGAACCGGATATTGCACGTGTTCCAATCATGATTGACTCGAGTAAATGGAGTGTGATTGAAGCGGGATTAAAATGTGTGCAAGGAAAGGCAATTGTAAATTCTATTTCCTTAAAAGAAGGTGAAGCTAAATTTATTGAACAAGCGGAGAAAGTAAAACAATACGGTGCTGCAGTTATTGTGATGGCATTTGATGAAGTAGGTCAGGCCGATACCTTGCAACGCAGAAAAGATATTTGCAAACGAGCATACGATATTTTGTTAGACAAAGTAAAGTTCCCTGCTCAAGACATTATTTTTGATCCAAACATTTTTCCAGTAGCAACTGGAATGGATGAGCATAAATTAAATGCATTGGATTTCTTTAATGCAACAAAATGGATTAAAGAAAATTTACCACATGCTAAAGTGAGTGGTGGTGTAAGTAATGTTTCGTTCTCTTTCCGTGGGAATGATCATGTGCGCGAAGCCATCCATTCTGCTTTTTTATACCATGCTGTTAGAAATGGAATGGACATGGGAATTGTAAATCCAGCACAGTTGGTGGTGTACGATGATATTGATAAAAAACTATTAGAATTAATTGAAGATGTTTTATTAAACAGAAGGGAAGATGCTACGGAGCGATTGGTAGAACATGCTGAATCGTTGAAAGGAATTACAAAAGAGAAAACAGAAAAGGATGAAGAGTGGAGAAGAGGTACTGTTGAAGAGCGATTAAGTTATGCTTTGGTAAAAGGATTGGTTGAGCACATTGATGCAGATACAGAGGAAGCTCGGTTGAAATTAGGTAGGCCTTTGCATGTTATTGAAGGACCATTGATGGCTGGGATGAACATTGTTGGTGATTTGTTTGGTGCAGGGAAAATGTTTTTACCACAAGTAGTGAAGAGTGCACGCGTAATGAAAAAAGCTGTTGCATACCTTGAACCTTATTTATTGGCAGAGAAGGAAGCAAATAAATTGGCAGGTATTGCGGGTGACGGACGAACAAATGCTGGGAAAATATTATTGGCAACCGTAAAAGGCGATGTGCATGATATTGGAAAAAACATTGTTGGTGTTGTATTAGCATGTAACAATTATGAAATCATCGATCTAGGTGTAATGGTTTCTTGCGATAAAATATTAGAGGAAGCAAAAAAACACAATGTGGATGTAATTGGATTGAGTGGTTTGATTACGCCATCCTTGGATGAAATGGTACATGTTGCAAAAGAAATGGAGCGCCTTGGTTTCAAAACGCCATTGTTGATTGGTGGTGCAACAACCTCTAAAGTGCATACTGCTGTTAAGATCGCCCAAAATTATTCTGGTCCAGTGGTACATGTGAATGATGCAAGTAAGTCGGTACCAGTTGCGAGCAGTTTAATTTCGGATGAATTACGTGCTGCATTTATGCAAGAGGTAACAAAAGATTATGAGCGTGTGCGTGAACAAAATAAAAATGCACAATCACAAAATAAATTTATTTCAATTGAAGAAGCACGTGAAAATAAGTTTCCAATTGATTGGAATAAAACGGAGATTGCTAAACCAACATTAATTGGGAATAAAGTATTTGACGATTATGATTTGAATGAAATTGTGGAATACATCGATTGGACACCCTTCTTTCACAGTTGGGAATTAAAAGGTTCGTATCCAAAAATATTTAATGATGCAGAACGTGGTGCAGAAGCAAAGAAGTTATTTGATGATGCACAAAAAATGTTGAAGCAATTGATTGCAGAAAAATGGTTGAAAGCAAAAGCAGTGATTGGAATTTATCCAGCGATAGCAAAAGGAGATGATGTTGAGCTTTCTGTAAATAATGAATTGCTTGCTTTTCATACAATCCGTCAACAAACGAAAAAGCCAGCAGGACAATACAATGTAGCGCTTTCGGATTTTATTTTACCAGCAACTATCAACCAACAACCAGCAACTATTACTGATTATATTGGTGCTTTTGCGTTAACTACCGGTATTGGTATTGATGAACACGTTGCTCGTTTCGAAAAAGACCATGATGATTATTCTGCCATTATGCTGAAAGCTTTGGCTGATCGATTGGCAGAAGCATTTGCTGAATTGATGCATAAAAAGGTTCGTAAAGAATATTGGGGGTATGCTTCAGAAGAAAATTTACCAAATGAAGATTTGATAAAAGAAGAATATGCAGGTATTCGTCCAGCACCTGGTTATCCAGCACAACCCGATCATACCGAAAAACCTCTTATTTGGGATTTATTGGAAGTTGAAAAAAATACAGGAATGATTTTAACCGAAAGTATGGCAATGGTTCCAACAGCTGCTGTAAGTGGCTTGTATTTTGCTCATCCCGATTCACATTATTTTGGCATAGGAAAAATTCAGAAGGATCAAGTGGCTGATTATGCAAAAAGAAAAGGCATGACTATTGAAGCTGCTGAGCGTTGGTTGGGTCCTAATTTGGCATATTAAACTATCTTTGTATTATGAAACTATCGTTTAAACTAGGCGTATTTTTTATTTTGCTTTTTATTCAAGGAGCCATCTTTGCGCAAGGAAATGCAAAGAACAAAGCAAAATTTCCGAAGTACGATGTGGTTGGTACGTTTAATAACGGATTGGCAAAAGTGAAGTTTGAAAAAAAGTGGGGATTTATAGATACATCTGGAGTAGAGGTTGTGCAACCACGTTATCACGAAGTAGGTGACTTTGTTGATGGATTGGCACGAGTTCGAGTAAATGAAAAATGGGGATTAGTAGATACAACAGGTGCGGTTATCATTAAACCAACCTTTCATTGGATTTATGATTTTGAAGGCGATCGAGCAAAAGTATTGTTAGATGATCAAATCTATTATATGAATCGAAAAGGTCAGCGAGTAGAATAAAAAAGCCCTTCCATTTTGGAAGGGCTTTTTTGTTTTAGTGTAGCTTATTAAGCACTGCGCTTTCTGCTGTTAATACAGCTAGTTCGATTCTGTTTATGTTGAAAACAATTAATGGAATTGGCAATTTTTCAAAATTACTTTGCTCCCATGGAATTGATTCTCCGTAAACGATAACATTCGTTGTAGCTAGATTGCTTAAATCTGTTTTTGCATCTATTTTAGAAATAATTGATTTATAGGTTTCAATTTTTTCTTTTAGTTTGGCTGCTGTATAATTTGAATTTGTTGCAGCAAATAAAATTTCTGAAGTTATATCGCCACCACCACTGGTTCTTAATTCATCGATATTTATCTTGTGCGCAGCTTCTAATGAAATGTTTTCCGTATTCGAAATCAGGAATGCTTTCATGTTTTCCATGTATTCAATCAACTCAGTAGTATTTAATCTAAGTTCCTTGAATACATTTGAATTGCTAGTAGAATCGCTGCTTGAGTTTGTTTCAACCATTTCATAAACCAGTTGATTTTCCTTTTTTACAAAATTTATCAATTGTTCATTTTCTGTTACACCTCTCCAAAAGCTATCGGATACTTGTCTTGTAAGTCCAGTATTTGATTCAGTAATAAACAAACCAGCACCCGCAATAATTAAAATGACAGTTGCAGTTGCATTCATTTTATTGGTGGTGTTTTTATAGATACTTAATAAATAGATTGGTAAATAT
>JBIIOB010000393.1:0-2951 GCA_044337125.1 Bacteroidia bacterium | reverse complement strand
AATCAGTCCAGCAGCTGGTACATCATTTTGTAATTTTGTTTTTAATCGATTGTCGGCTGAAATACTGAATGTTTTATATGGAACGGGAATGGCAGCCCATTGACTTCTATAATTTCCTACGAAACGCCAATCGCCATCAAACAAGCCTGTTTGAGCAGGATTTAAATTTTGTGGTGATGAGTTGTATTGCGACAAATGAATATCCTGACCATATACTAATGATACAGTTAAAAACATAAAACATAAACTATATTTCAGTTTATTCATCATCTAATTAAAGTAGTATTACCTTTCTTTTTGAGCTCCTCACCATTATAACATTTAACTCGTAAATACCATGCAAATACAGCAGGATCGGCTTTCATGCCTTTATAAACACCATCCCAACCTTTTGTAAAGTCGGTTGTTTCAAAAACCATTTCGCCCCAACGATTGTATACTGCAAAATAAAGTTCTTGAATTACATTCCCTCTCACAAATAAAACATCATTTTGACCATCACCATTTGGTGTAAATGTATTGGGAACAAATACATCCTCTGTTCTACATTTCATATTCAATACGTAAACGGTAATGCTAGTAACTCTAGGACAACCTGTTGAATCTAAAATAGAAACATAATACGTTGTTGTCTCAGTTGGACTAACAGTTTGATTATTTAAATTAGGATTTGTAAACCCTCCATTTTGCCAAATAACGGGTACAGTAGGAGTTGAAACAGCATGTATAATTGTAGATTCGCCTTCAGTAATGGTATCATTATCTGCTGAAGCAACCAAACTAAACGATGTAGGATTAATTACATAAACAGTGGTGGTTTGCGTTTGAATACATGTATCACCAGCAGCATTTGTAGTTGAAATACTAACGGTATAAGTTGTAGTTGCAGGCGGATTCGCATTTGGGTTGGGGATTGTAGTATTACTTAAACCTGTACTTGGACTCCAACTATAAGCAAAACCTCCACTTGCTAGCAATTGTGTTCCATTTGATTGAAAACAGATTGTATCATTCGGACTTATGTTTGTCGTTGCTAAATTAATTTCAACCTGAACTAGTGTGGTGTCCTTACAACCAAAAGTATTGGTAGCAATTAACTGAACATCGTAAACGCCACTTGTATCATAAACATGTATTGGATTTTGAACTACTGAAGAATCACCATCATCGAAATACCATAACCATGAAACTGGAGCTACTGAGGATGAATCATTAAATGCAACTTGATTGGAACATGGTGTTGAAACTAAATCAAAATCAGCTGTAATTGCAGGATGCACCGTTACATATTGAAAAGCAGTATCCCATATATTGCAACTTGCTGGATTAAAAATATAAAGTTCAACTAAGTAGGTTCCTGGAGTTGGATAAGTTCTAATTGGATTGAAAACTGTTGATGTGGTATCATTGTTTCCAAAGTTCCATAAATACGTTCCACCTGTACTTTGGTTTTCAAATTCAACAGTTAATGGAGCACAGCCTTCTAAATAATCAACTGTAAAATTTGCATCTGCAATGGCCACTTGAAAATCGAACTTAAATGTTCCATTGTTACAATTGGTGCTCATATTAATACCAGTTGAGGATATCGCTGGATTTAATGGAGTGTAATTAGGAGCAGTATATGGCCAGGAACCAGGTGTTACTGGGAAGTCATCATTATTCTGGCAGCCTGCACAAACAGATTGATAAATAATTCCTTTTTTATCAAAACGACTAGTTCCTCCATCTACGTGTTCTTGACTTATTGCTCCACCAAAATAGGTTGCATATAAAAGAGATGTTGCATTGGTAGAAAGCACAAACAAATAAAAATTAAATCCATCGGTAGTTGTTTGAATAGCATTTGCTGTAAGCGGCATATTATTGGTTGGTACACCTTGCAAAATATGTCCACCCCAACCCGATACATAAATATTTTCGCAATAATCCACCAGGAATGCAGAAGGAGAAATATTGATACTGTTATTTCCATTTCCAAAAATGGTTGTAAAAATCTGAGCACTTAAATCGTTGGTCATTTTCCAAATAAACTGCCCACTATTTGCATTTGAGTACACCCCGCCAGAAACAGGCATAACTCCTAATGTTTGGCCAACAATATAAACATCAAAATCTTTATCTAACTGAATAAAGAAACTTTGATCATAGGCAGGTGTGCCGATAAAAGTAGAATTCAAAATACTTGTACCATCATTTTTTAATTTAGAAACAAAACCATCTGTGATGCCACCATTGTAAGTTGTGCTAATTGCGCCTACTGTTACAGGAAAATTTGCACTTGCTGTTCCACCAGTAGCATACACATCTAAGGAATCGTCAATTGTAACTGCATAACAAGCATCATCACTTGTTCCACCAATAAATGTACTCCACAATAAAGTTGAAAGATTCGAGTCGAACTTAAATACCACACCATCTAAACCACCACTTTTTGTGGGTTGAGCAACTCCTGCTGTAGTTGGAAAATCAGCAGAAAACGAACAACTGGCTATATAACAATTTCCAAAAGGATCCACCTGAATTTCACCTCGGTAATAATCGCCATAATTATAAACTAAGGTAGCACTTGAGTTTACACCATCATTTTGAGTTCCACCAATATAAGTTGATGCTAAGAGTGCAGTTCCGGTTGGATTAAATTTTGCAACATACAAATCCAATCCATTATTATATTGAGTTCCGTTAGGAGCGTAATTTAAAAAAGTTCCTCCTGCAAAAGTAGAATCGTATGCATTTGGACCCATTGGAAAATCATTAGAGCCGGTTACCCCGTAAAGCATCAATTCATCCTGCGCATTCACAATAATACTACTTACCACTTCTGTACTTGACGCGCCACCCAAGTAGGTTGAGTATTGCAAAAACGTACCAGATGAATCGTATTTTGTGATGACAACATCCGTTCTACTGGTTGTCACAATTCCATTAAATGTAACATCAAATGCACC
>JBIIOB010000042.1:0-9798 GCA_044337125.1 Bacteroidia bacterium | reverse complement strand
GTGTTGTCTTCATTCTTTTTTGTTGCGATAGCATTACGGGCATCCATTATCTTTACATTCTCAAAATATAAGTAGCCTTGATTTGAATTTAGAATACTTTGAGAATTATCGGATGTGTTGCCCCACACCTCAATCCCATTCCACATGCCTTTTTTGCAATTAGGATTCGATTTAAATTCTACTTGATTCGTAGATGAAGTTCCATTTGCAAATAATTTTCCTTTACGGTCAACGATAATTTTTCCATTTTCACCAAATTCAAATTTTACATTACCATTAATTGTTAAGCTGGCGTTTGAATGAATGTGTAACGTACCCGAAATGCGAACTATTCCGTCTCCATTTGAATCAAAAGGCAAATTAGTAGTTGACCAAGTTTGACTATTTGTAATATCAATGTTTCCAGCATCATATTCACTATAATTATAGCAATCGCAAGCACATGTATTTGGTATGTTGTTTAGATAAGGATAATTGTAATTTAAATCAACCGTACCGCCATTGTTCTCAAGAATAAAATTTCCTTTTACTAAATTTTTATCATACAACAAAGTCGCTCCTGATTCCACAACAATTTTAGCATCATAAATACTCACGCATGGTTCAATAATAAGCGTACTACCTGATTTTACATAGTAGTATGAAAACACACCTTCACTGATTCCAACATCGTCACAAGTCAAGTTTGTGTATGGAATCTCTTTTTTATTATAGTATAAATTATTTGGATCTAAGGTTGCTAAATCACTAATAGAAGGATACTTCCCTTGAACTGTTTTGAAGGTATAATTTGAAGGGAAAATTAATGTTTTGCTCTGCGGTGTTGTATTGTATGTCTGATCTAAATCAATCTCAACCTCTGATGGATTATAAATAACCTTTTCAGTCGGGTTTATTATATTCATATCTATAACTCTATCAACAACATATTGATGTGAGATTCCAGGCATTTGTGCTGTAGTATTAAAATGTCCAGCTGCAGCATTTCCAACTGCATTGCCTAAATAAAATTGCAATAATGATCCAGGGATGGGTCTAATGTTAGTTGCATTGTCCCAAATACCAAATTCATCAATATGATAATTACAATCTGAAGTACCATAGGGCTTTGGAAAATAATCAAAGGCTTCCAAAGCTAAATTAATTTGATCATCAGCCCATGATACCTTTATAGGAATATCATGCTCTGGCGCTGTAGATTCAATACTATTTGAGCCAACAAAAGGATATTTACGCATCATTCCACGCGTATGATCTAATACAAATGAAAAACTATCTACAATTGGATCAGTGATTTGATTACCACAATGCATATAAAATGTATGCTTAAGAACTGTATGAGGATAGTAAACACGAGAAGCATGGTATTCGGCACCCATTTTGGTAAATGAATGAGAAATTAATGTAGCATTATGAGTTTCCGAATTTGGGTTTGCCGCACTAAGATCATTGTACTTCCCATAAAATGAATTTCTTATTATGACCTCATTTGTTAATCCAAAAGGTGCAGACGGCAAAGATGTAATATCTCGAACCCATCCATTTTCCAAAGAACTAAATTGATATTCAGTATTTGGCATTTTCAAAACCCTATCCACAGGTGCTGGAACAACAGACGTCTGACAGGACATACAGTTAGGAGTAAAAGGAAAAGAAACTGCTTCTATTTTATAACTTATTGCATTCGTATTTAAATTCGAATTTACTGTCCAAGGGTGACTATTCAAAAAAATCTGATACTCTCCTTCATATACTGGAACAGAACCCATTAAAATACTATTATCGGCAGGGCTAACAGCTGGATATTGACAAGTTGAATATGTGTCGTAAATATTTTGAGCAAATACACTCAAATTAATTACAAAAAAGAACAGGAGAGTAGCTTTTTTCATTACAGTAGTTTAGAAGATTCATAACATAGATAATTAAATAAATGGAGAATTCCAAATGATATTTAAATAATTCGTTAGAAACAGGCTATTTTCATTAAATTCGTTGCAGCAAATGAGACAATCAAACAATACAAGTATTTTTTATAACATCGACTGGATAACCGTGTTGATTTATGTTGTATTGGTGATTATGGGTTGGATGAATATTTATGCTGCCGTGTACAACGAGGAGCATTACATCATTACTGATATCAGTCAGAAGTATGGTAAACAAATGATTTGGATTGGTACTGCTTTTTTGCTGGCACTCATCATTCTTATCATCGATGAAAGTTTTTACACCGCCTTTGCCTATTTTATCTTTGGTTTCTTCATACTCGCCAACATTGCCGTTCCTTTTCTAGGTCGCGAAGTAAAAGGAAGTCGCTCTTGGTTTCGCTTTGGCGATTTTGGTATTCAGCCTGCTGAGTTTATGAAATTTGCTGCCAATCTTGCTTTAGCAAAGTTCCTCAGTAACCAGAGTATTAAAATATCGGATTATAGAAACACTATTATTTCACTAATCATTATTGGTGTTCCACTATTACTCATAAAAGTGCTGCAAGATGAAACAGGTTTGGCCATAGTGTTTGTTGCATTCATCATTACCCTTTACCGCGAAGGCTTGTCCATTAATTATTTATTATTAGGATTCTTGGCTGTTATTTTATTTGTAATGGCATTATTAGTAAACAATATGTACTTGTTTGCCATCATCGGCACTTTGTGTGTAGTTGCTGTTTTATTTATCAAACGTACTCCCAAAAACTTATTCATAGTTGCATTGGTGGGTTTGGTTGCTTGTGGAATGGTAAAAGGAACAAGTACCGTTTACGAACACATGGAACCCCATCAAAAAGTACGTATTGATGTATTGTTAGGAAGAGGAACCGTAGATTTAAAGAAAGAAGGATACAATGTAAACCAAGCAAAAATTGCAATTGGCTCGGGAGGTTTTGCAGGAAAAGGATATTTACAAGGAACTCAAACCAAATACGATTTTGTACCAGAACAGGATACCGATTTTATTTTTTGTACAGTTGGTGAAGAATGGGGATTTCTAGGAAGTTCATTGGTAATTATATTACAACTGGTATTGATTATTCGGATTGTATTTATGTCGGAACGACAACGTTCACCCTTCAGTAGAATTTATGGATATGGTGTTGCATCGGTTTTGTTTTTTCACTTAACCATCAATGTTGGAATGACAATAGGCCTTGCACCAGTAATTGGGATTCCATTGCCTTTCTTTAGTTATGGAGGCTCATCACTTTGGTCCTTTACAATTCTATTGTTTATTTTCTTAAAATTAGATTCACATCGCTTACAAATTTTGAGGTAATCAATTGTTACTCAAATCTACAATCGATAATTTTATCAATTCCAAGTAGTCCTTTTTCAAAATCAATGGTCACGCTCTCAGAGTTAGGCAGAAATTCAAAATGTTCTGTTGCATAGGTACTCAATGCTTTTTCTAAAGCAAAATTGGCATCCTCGCCTAACAAATAAATATCAAATTCATTTCGTAATACGCCTATTTTATCAATCTCAAAGGTTTTTGTAGAATTACCAATATTGGTATAAAAGTTTAACAACAAAAGAGCATTTATCAAACACATTCCAAATCCAGAAAATGCATACATGGCAAATTGATGGTATTCCATGTCTAGTAAATTTTTAACAAAGCCCCATTGTAAAATTCCTAATGTCCCCGTAGCAAAAATCAATATTAATAAGAGTCCGATTGGAATTACCATTTGAGAATACAACCAAAATAACAATGGAATTCCAACAAACAAGCCTACTACAGTTGTTGCCATAGCAATAAAAAGTCCTCTTTTGCGAAGAAGGGATTTAAATTTCGACTCTTGCTCACCAATTAGTTTTTGTGACATACTGTGAAAATAAAAAAATTAACGAAACAATTCAAGCGATACTTTGTATTTTTAAGCATGGCAACAAACAAATATACCAACTCACTCATCAGCGAAACAAGTCCGTACTTACTACAACATGCACACAATCCTGTAAACTGGTATGCATGGAATGATGAAACACTCGAAAAAGCGAAAAACGAAAACAAACTTATACTTGTAAGCGTAGGTTATTCAGCTTGCCATTGGTGCCATGTAATGGAGCACGAAAGTTTTGAAGATGAAACCGTAGCCAAAATCATGAACGACTATTTTATTTGTATTAAAGTAGATCGTGAAGAACGACCGGACATTGATCAAGTATACATGCTTGCTGTTCAACTAATGACAGGACAAGGTGGTTGGCCATTGAACTGTTTTGCATTGCCCGATGGAAGACCAATTTATGGCGGCACCTACTTTCAAAAAAGTCAATGGATCAATGTTTTATTGAACCTTTCTGATTTGTATAAAAATGAACCTGATAAAGCGATTGACTATGCAAAACAATTAACAGAAGGTGTAAAACTAGCCGAATTAGTAAAAGAGTCGAATCCTGAAACACAACTTAGCAGTTCAGTTATTGATGAATGTTATACGAACTGGAAACTACGCATGGATAATACCGATGGTGGACCCAACAAAGCACCAAAGTTTCCATTGCCTAATAATTATCAATTTTTATTGCAATATGCTAAATTGTTCAACAATTCCGAAGCAGAAAACCATGTCCATTTAACATTGAAGAAAATGGCATTTGGTGGCATCTACGATCAGTTGGGTGGTGGATTTGCACGTTATTCGGTTGATCACTATTGGAAAGTACCTCACTTCGAAAAAATGCTGTACGACAATGCACAATTGGTTTCATTGTATAGCGAAGCTTTTCAAGCAACAAAAAATCCATTGTACCAGCAAATCGTATTTGACACATTAACATTTGTTGAACGCGAACTTACATCGCCAGAAGGAGCCTTCTATTCTGCATTAGATGCAGATAGCGAAGGTGTAGAAGGGAAATACTATGTATGGCAAAAAGAAGAATTACAAAACATTCTAAAAGACAACTATGCAGTTTTTGCGGACTATTTTAACATCAACGAATTAGGTTTTTGGGAACACGGCAATTATATCTTATTACGCAATGAGGAAGATGAAGTAATTGCCAAAAAGCATGGACTGACAATTGATCGATTGCAAGCTATCATAACAAAATGCAAACAACTACTCTTGCCCATTCGTGAAAAACGAATACGACCAGGATTGGATGACAAAACCTTAACATCTTGGAATGCACTGATGACAAAAGGATTTATTGATGCTTACAAAGCATTTAACAACGAACACTTTTTGTTAATTGCAAAAAAGAACACCGACTTTATTTTAAACACTCAGTTGGTTGAAGAGAACCGATTAAACCATTCTTATAAAAATGGGAAATCGAGCATCAATGGGTTTTTGGAAGATTATTGTTTTACAATAGAAGCATTGATTGCTATCTATCAAGTAACACAAACTGAATCGTACCTAAAAAAAGCAAATGAGTTGATGGAATATTGCATCACTCATTTTAAAGACCCTAATTCAGTCATGTTCTTTTTTACTTCAGATAAAGACAAAGCACTCATTACCCGAAAAATGGAATTGGCGGATAATGTGATTCCTGCTTCCAATTCCAGCATTGCCAAATCACTATTTTTATTGGGCCATTACTTCGAAAATGAGCACTACATCAACATGAGTAAATCAATGCTTACAGCAGTTTTAGACGATATTAGTAGCTACGGAGCTGGCTACAGCAATTGGGGAACCTTGCTTATTTGGTTCACCAAACCATTTTACGAAGTTGCAATTGTTGGTAAAACTGTTAATGAAAAGATGAGTTCCCTCCAAAAACATTATTTACCAAATGTGATATTTGCAGGTAGTAGCATCGAAAGTTCCTTACCATTGCTAAAAAACAGGTTTAATGAAAATGAAACCATGATTTATGTCTGCAAAGGCAAAGCCTGTTTATTACCAGTAAAAGAAACAGAAGATGCGCTTAAACAAATGGCATTTTGAGAAAAACAATTCTACTCTATACACTATTCCTTTTAATAATGGGTGCGCAAGCACAAATTATCAATACCAAACCAGTCGACATTAATGTTGGACCTATACGCTTTAATGCAAGTATTATTAAAGAAAATAAAGTTCAAAAAATTGATGTGGTAATGGTGGATAAGCCTGATGGAAAAGTAATTGTGGATAAGGGCTCGGGACAAGGTTATGAGTTTGATACAGAAGGAAGAGTTTCGAAATATTATTACACTATTTTTAAAGGCATTGTGTATGAAGAAGTAAATGTACCTGCAGTAAAACGCAAAGGACGAATCATTCAAAAAGCATATACGAAAACGGTTAATCGCTACCAAAACGACACCATTTTTGCTTCCATTTTTTACGACAATACCAATCGCATAATTTTAAAACGCACAGGTTTGGGCGACTATTACGATGCCTTTTATTATGAATACAATGAAAAAGGACAAGTAATAAAAGAGATGCATTGCAAAGAAACCAATGTTAGTGAAGATAAAAAAGAGTTTAAGATGGGTGTACAAACGGTATTGTCAAAAGAAACATTTGAATACGAACAATTAACACCAACCCAAGTAAAAAAGAAATGTTTGAATGATGAAGGAAGAGAATACAAACACTCCATTATCAACATCAATGAAAAAGGAGAAAAAACTTCCGAAAACTTCAACTTCCTGGTAAGCTGGATGCATCAGGAAAATCAATATGAATATACCAATCAAGGATTTTTGGTGGAAGAAACATTTACAAGTAATCAAAGTGGTGAAGTGAAAATTGAAAATGTATTTGAGTATGATACCAATGGTGTTTTGTTATCTGAAAAAAGAATGAAAAACAATGAACTATTAAATGAGTTGAGTTACTTATACGATGAAAATAAAAAATTAGTAAAGTCGTATATCAATCGTGATCACAAGAATGCATCCATTGGAATTGTAAAATTCGGATATAGCTTTTATTAGGCTTCTTTCTTTTTACCCGCAACAAAATCTTTCAAATAAAACGGCTCAAAGTAAGCCACATCTTCCAATTGTTTTGCGTTAAATGCTTTTTCAGACAAAGGAATCATGTTTTTTGCGGAAGGATAAATATCATCTCTGAAAATAGCATTTGAGTTCGAAGAGAACGTTTCCTTGCATTTAGCTGCGCCATCACCGAAGAAAACCATCTTCCCCTTTTTCAATAAATCGGCAAACGAATTTTCATCAATTATCTCTGCAGCTGTAGGAATTATTTCATTCCCATTAGAATCATACACTGCACAATACACTTCCATTCTGCGTGCATCAATCATGGGACATAACAAAATCCCTTCTCCTTCGGAAAGGGCAAGGGAAAGGGAGAGGTGTTCTAATGTATTAATCGCAATCAAGGGTTTATCCAATGAATAACATAAACCTTTTGCAGTACTTACACCTATTCGTAAACCAGTATAGGAGCCAGGACCTTTACTAATAGCAATTGCATCCAAGTCGGAAAGTTTTATTCCCGCTTGTTTTACAACAGCTTCAATAAATAGTGTCAAATTTTCGGCATGAGTATAATCGCCATTCAACTCTTTCAAGGCCACTAATTTTCCATCTTTACCAATGGAAACACTACACATGGTAGTAGCCGTTTCTATATTTAAAATAAGTGCCAAAGGAAATTGATTCTATTTTTTATTGGCATTAAATAATTCCGATTTATCAACCTTTATCACTTCCATTCCATCTTTCAATTGCTTAGAAACTGCACTGTATGGACCACTAATAATTTCATCACCTGCATTTAAACCTGATACAATTTGAATGTAATTATTGTCCTGAATGCCTGTTTTTACTTTAACCATTTTTGCTTTCCCTTCCGAATAAACAAAAACACATTCTTCAATTTTAATCAACTCTTTTACATCTTCATCCGATTTATCCTTCTCATCTTTAATTACAATATCACCATCTTCTTCATCCGATTTTTTCATTCCTTTCGCTTCCAATGCTGAACTGTCGCTCCGTGTAGTAACCGACTGAATAGGAACAGTAACAATATTTTTTGCTTGTTTGGTTTGTACATCAACGGTTGCACTCATTCCTGGACGGAATGGAGGACGATTGTTATTTTCAACCAATAAATCTTGATACGACTCTTGTAAGATTCTAATTTTTACAGTGAAATTGGTAACTTGCTCAGCAGTTACACCCGTTGTGTTTGCAGAGTTTGCAATCTCCGTTACAATACCTTTGAACTTACGACCTAAATAGGCATCTACCTCAATTAAAGATGTATCGTTGTAATGCACACGAACAATATCATTCTCATTTACATCTACACTCACTTCCATTTCATTTAAGTTCGCCAAACGCATAATTTCAGTTCCTTCCATTTGTGCTGTACCAACAACACGTTCACCTTTTTCTTTGTTCAATTTAGAAACGGTTCCGTTTACAGGAGAATAGATATTTGTTTTTGCTAAATTATCGTTTGCTTCTTTTAAGGATGCTTCGGTACTCTTCACATTGTACTCCGATGCATTTACACTTTCTTCTGCTGCTTTCACATCTGCCTTTGCACCATCAAATGCCGCTTTTGCAGCATCAAACTCTGATTGAGAAATTGCACCTTGATCAAACAATTTTTTATTACGATTGTAAGATGCTTCTGTATTTATATACGAAGCTTTGATTTGATCTAAACGTGCTTTAGAGTTTGCCAAATTTGCTTTAGCCCCATTTAAAGTTGCCACCATTCTACTTGAACTGGATTCATAAATCAAGGGATTGATTTTACAAAGCAAATCACCTTTTTTTACTTGGTCACCTTCTTTTACATACAACTCCACAATCTCACCCGACACATCGGAACTAATTTTTACTTCTACTTCGGGCTGAATTTTACCATTTGCAGAAACCATTTCAGTAATGTCTCTTTTCTCTGCTTTCTCAGTTGTAACATTAGTTGCTTTTGTACCTGATTTAGTAAAAATCAACACAAGTGATAATAGCACAACGCCAATAATGATAATCCAAACTATTTTTTTCATCTGTAATGTTATTTTGTAAAATTCAATTATAATTTCAATGGTTTACCTTGATAGAAGTCAAGCACTTTTGTTTTAAATACAAACTCATATTTTGCTTGTAACAAATCACTTTGTGCTTTTATCAATTTATTCTTTGCATCGTTGTAATCGTTGGTATTAATCATTCCCACATCAAATTTTTGTTGTGTATATTTAAACGACTCTTGCATAGCTTCAACTGTTTTAACAGTAGCATTGTACTTTTTCAAGCCAGCACTTGCATCAGCATACGCTTGTTGAATGTTTTTTTGCACTTGCAATTTTGTTGACTCAACTGTCAATTCAGCATTTAGCATTTGGATGCGTGCACGATCGATGGCTGCTTTTGTTTGAAAACGATTGAAAATAGGAACCGTTAAAAAGAAACCAAATGATTTGTTTACGTTGTTCTTGTATTGATCAGCAAATGGAATTTTTTCGGTTGCCGGACTAGAAAAATAAGGTGTTAAAACGGTATCACCTGCCGATGTAAAATCACCATTAGGGCCATAACCCAAAAAGCTAGGAGTTCCAATTACACGCTGACTTAATCCGGAATAACCCGTTCCATAAGATGCACTAAATGATAATCGTGGACTTAATCCACCCCAAGCAACATCAACTGCTTTATCAGCACTCTTCACTTTAAACTCTGCACTTTTTATTTCAGGTAATGTGGTTACAGCCGAATTGTATACTTGATTTGGATTTACATCCAGTAAAGCTTGATTGGCAACATTCAATTCAGGTTTTGCAATTCCAAAACCTTCAGTAGTAGTTAAATTTAATAATTGAGCCAATGATAAATAAGCAATGTCTAGTTGATTTTGAG
>JBIIOB010000392.1:0-2953 GCA_044337125.1 Bacteroidia bacterium | reverse complement strand
TCTTTGATTATAAAGAAGACTTGCGTATTAATAAAACAGAGATGTTCATTAATTGTTTATTCAACAGCTGAAAGTTTAATCATGTTTGATTTTCCTTTTTCGCTCAATGGTATACTAGCAATATTGATTACTAAATCATTTGTTTTTACCATTCCGTTTTTCTTCAAGATAAATTTGATATCGGCAATAGTATGGTCAGTACTAATATTTTTATCGTAATAAAAACCTTTTACTCCCCACACTAAATTGAGTGTTGTTAGTATATCGTAATTGTCTGTAAAAACAAAAATGTTTGCTTTTGGTCGGTGACTAGCCAATTTAAGTGCCGTGTATCCCGAGTGTGTCATGGTTACAATAGCAGCAGCACTGGTGCGTTGAGCCATTTTTGCTGCAGTATAACAAATAGAGTCGGATAAGAAACGATCATTATGAATATTCACTTCTGGCGCAGCATTTTCACGATTATAAATATCATCCGATTCTTGTTCTACGTGCTGAATAATTTTTGTCATAGCAGCAACCACTTTTGCTGGATGATTTCCAACCGATGTTTCACCACTAAGCATTACAGCATCGGCACCATCCATTACACTGTTTGCCACATCGTTTACTTCGGCACGGGAAGGACTAATATTCGTAATCATGCTTTCCATCATTTGAGTTGCAATGATTACTGGTTTAGATTGCTCTAAACATTTACGAACCAACATTTTTTGAATAATTGGAACTTGTTGCATTGGAACTTCAACACCTAAGTCGCCACGAGCAACCATCAATGCATCGGTTTCTTTGATGATATTATCAATTTCAAGAATTGCTTCTGGTTTCTCAATTTTAGCAACAACACGTGTTCTTATTTTTTGATTAAAATTTGCAATTAGATGTTTTAACTCAATGATATCTGAAGCAGAACGAACAAAGGATAAACCAACCCAATCCACATGATTGGTTAAGGCGAAATCCAAATCTTTCAAATCTTTTTCAGTCAAACAAGGCAATGAAACTTTTGTGTTGGGAAGGTTTACCCCTTTTTTTGATGATAACATTCCACCGTGTCGGATAACCGCTTTTACTTCGTCAATACCATTTGTCGAAACAGTTTCTAACAATAGTTTCCCATCATCAATTAAAATGTTTTCGCCCACTTTCACATCTTTTGGAAATTGTGGATAGGTAATGTAAACGCGTTCTGCGGTACCTGTACATTCCTTGGTGGTAATGATAATTTCTTTTCCAGCAACTAGTTCAACACCATTGTTTTCTACAACTCCAATTCGAAGTTTTGGACCTTGCAAATCGGCAAGAATGGCTGTATGTGTTCCTAATTTTTTGTTTAAATCTCTGATTGTATTTATTTGTTGTAATACATTTTCATACGAACCATGTGAAAAATTAATTCGGCAAACATCTGCCCCAGCTAAGATCATTTCTTCGATTACTTCTGCAGATGAAGATGCAGGTCCAAGTGTTGCAACAATTTTTGTTCTTTTCATAAATGTTATAATTAAATCTTTTAAAATATTAAGTTTTGTTTTGAGCGCAAACTTTTCACATCAATTCGAACTGCGGTTTGCACGTTTTCAATTTCTTTTATCTGCTGAATGATTTCATTTACTTCTTCATTTTCAATTTCACCACGAATTAAAAAAAAGTAATTCATTTGTTTTTGCTCAGGAATAAGGTATTCATTGTCGCTATCATCCAAGGCATCAAATAATGTGTTGGTTGTTTGCTCTACTGTTTTCGATTCGCTTAAATTGGCGATTATTGCATAATCAATAAATTCGTCTTGTTTTTCGAATAAGAAAAAAGAAAAAAACGATGGGGTTGTTTGTTTTCTTCCTTTGATTTCTAGCGATTCTTGTTTAGTAAGCTGCAGGTTTAATGCATTGTTAACCGTCCAACATAAACGATAATCTTTTTCGTGAGATGAAATTCCTATCAGCACAAAATCGTAATCAAATTCTATTTCAAGTGTATGCTTTGCCAACGAGCGAATATTAAAACATGGTAAAGTTAAAAATCTATTGCAAATATAGGGCTTAAAAGAGGTTAATTTTCTGCTTTTTATAGCACAAATAAATTCTTACATTTGTGATATGTTAAAAGTTAAAGTAAACAACAAGGACGAACACCAAATTGTGTTCGAAAATGAAACATCGGGAACGATTGATTCTAAGAAGTTTTCATGGGATGTTATTGAGATAAAAAATGGAACATTTCATGTTCTAAAAAATAACAAATCGTATACGGTTGAAGTATTAAAAGCGGAGCCAAAAGAAAAATCTTTTTTGGTGAAAGTGAATGGTAATAAATATCAACTGAGTGTAAAAG
This sequence comes from Bacteroidia bacterium, assembly GCA_044337125.1. Classification (GTDB taxonomy): domain Bacteria; phylum Bacteroidota; class Bacteroidia; order 2-12-FULL-35-15; family 2-12-FULL-35-15; genus 2-12-FULL-35-15. Next base: position 619 of record JBIIOB010000392.1, on the reverse strand, counting down.
ATAAATACGATGAGTTGTTGAAGAGCTTGGGGATGGATAGCTTAAACTCAAGTAAAGTGAATGAGGTAAAAGCACCGATGCCAGGATTGGTATTGGATATTCGTGTTTCGGAAGGTGAAGAAGTGAAAAAAGGAGATCCGATCTTGGTGTTAGAAGCCATGAAAATGGAAAACATTATCAAATCACCAACAGATGGTGTTATCAAAAAGATAAATGTGAAAAAAGGACTTGCAGTTGAAAAAAATCAAGTCTTAATCAACTTTGCATAGATAAGTAAACTAAAAGTTCAAATGGAAAATTCAAGAAGAGGTTTTTTTAAGAAAGCAGCAGCGCTTACGATGGGTGCAATAGCAACTTCTACAGTTGTAAAATCGGCTACTGCTGCAACTGAATTTTTAGAAAAAGAAATTTTACCTGTGGATGGCGGTAAATACACATTGCCAGCTTTGCCTTATGCATATGATGCTTTGGAGCCACACATCGATAAATTAACGATGGAAATTCATCACAGTAAGCATCATCAAGCGTATGTGAATAATTTGAATAAAGCATTGGAAACGGTTGATGGGAATGTGTTGGGGAGTCCGCAAACATTAGAGAATATATTTAGTAAAATGCT
>JBIIOB010000041.1:0-9810 GCA_044337125.1 Bacteroidia bacterium | reverse complement strand
TTTGCATTATCTAATACACAAATAGCAATGTCCATTCCATCACGTGTTTCTGTATTTTCCAAATCCTGTTTTAACGATTGTCGAACTCGCTCATGAAGAAGATTAAGTATCAAATTCGGTTGGGTAATATTCTTCTCCACCACAATTTCATTTAACAAAGTATTTCCAATCATACTCATAAATGCTCCTGGAACGCCATGTCCGGTGCAATCAACACAAGCAATAACTGTTTTATCTTGAGATTTTGTAAACCAGTAAAAATCACCACTTACAACATCTCTTGGTTTAAATAAAATAAATGATTGTGGAACCCATTTTTGAATTTCTTCATTCAAAGGCAGAATAGCTTCTTGAATTCGTTTGGCATAATTTATACTTGATTTAATATCATTGTAGGCTACCTCAATAATTTCACTTTTCTGTTGAAGTTCTTCTTTTTGTTTTACAACTTCAAATGTACGTTCCTCTACCACTTTTTCAAGTTTGATTTTTGCTGTTCGAAGGCGCCAAACACTAATACGAACGATAACAATGATTAGAAGCAAAAATGCCACTAAATAACCAACATAAGCTGCAGCTGACCGATACCAAGGTGGGAGAATTACAAAGTTATATTTTGCAATTGCACTTTCGTGGCCATAAATATTCTTGGCTTTTACTTCAAAACAATATTCTCCTTCATACAAATTTGTATATTGCTTATAGTTTAAAACCGACCAATCGCTCCAAGTTGTATCAAATCCAATAAGCTTATAGCTAAATACTAATTTATCTTCCCTATCATAAAAGGGGGCAGAATAATTAAAATCAAGGGTATTGTATTTATAGGCTATTTCTGGAATGAAGGCTAATGGTTGAGTATCAACTATAAAATAATTATTACCCTTTAATTCAGAAAAGGCTCCTGCGAAAATTATGGAATCCTTTGCAATCGATACCTTTCTAATTAAGGCAGTATAGTTGGGAGTATAATCTTTTTCTACCTCTGCATCATACCTTGCAAGTACATCTGTTAATCCCGTCCATAATACGGTTGAGGATGATTGGTAATAAGTGTATCCTTGATCCTCCAATGCTTGAATTGCTTTAAATGTTTTGATTGAACTAGGATTGTCCTTATCTAATAAAAGAATTGGCTCTGCATTATGATTATGAGTGGAGGCGTTCGAATGTTTGATATGAAACTTTTCTTTGGGATTAGTTGCGGTCTCATCGTACTGATAAACAGAGGTACTCCCATTAAAATAAATTTCATTGTTTTTTTCGAAAATATAAACTTGCTCATTCGGCAAACCATTTAAGGTATCAAAATGAGTAAGTGTATAGTGGTAATCCTCCTCTAATATCATTTTATAAACTCCACTATTTCTGGTGGTATACCAAATCTCATTATTCTTGTTTGCATTTGATTCGTGAACTACTAAATTCATGATATCACTTGTAGGAATGCTAAAAAAATGAGATTCTCTCCAATTCTTGTTTTCCTTTTCTAAAATTCGCAATCCATCTTTTTCCCCGATAAACATTTTTTGATTCTTATAAATACAAATGGTATTTGAATACGCTTTTGTAACTCTAACGGCTTTATTGTTTACTATTTCGAATACACCATCACTGGTAGCACCATAAATTCTTCCATCGTCAATTCTAAAATTCCAGGTTTCAAAATAGGTCCCTTCAATTTGGGTAAAGGCTAATTTTTGAGGTGCTCCACTTTCATTATTATTTCCTAATTCAGATTGATACATGCCGGAAGTGGTACCAACAAATATTTTATTTTTGAATATGGTAATTGCCTCAATGTTTCCATTTAAACCAGCAGAGGCATTGTAATAATAAAATGGAGCATTTACTGAAACTTTACTAATACCATTGTTTGTACTTAACCACATTTCTTTTTGAGAATCGAAAAAGATATTAGCCACTGCTTCATCCACCAAACCATCATTTTTGGTAATCGTTCGAATTATATTCAATCCATTATCCAAAAAATAAACCCCTGAGCGAGTGTTTAAAATTATAGTGGAATCATTATACCGTTGCATACCTAATACACCAATCGAAGTCAATTCCTTTTCCGATGATGAATTGAATTTTGTAATTGTTCCTTTTCCAAAATCAATTAAACTAAAACCTTCATCAACAGTTAATGCAAGAATGTTTTTACTTTCTTTGGTAGGAAAATTTATCATTCCAATCACTGCTGAATTTTGTAAAACCTCACCGCCAGGGACCATTGAAAGCGATTTTCCATCCCACTTCATTAAGCCAATTTTTCGTTCACGTAGGAAAATCGAATTATTCAACTTAAAGGAAATGGACGCGAATGAATTTTTAGTTGGCGATACCACTTTTAGCTTATCGTTCGCGTACAAAAAAATATTTTCACTGGTTTGAAAAACAATTGTTCCATCTAATTCCTGAATATTCCATACATCAGCAAACTTCTTTTGTTCTTCGGAGAGCTTTGTGCTTAGCGATTTATATACCAATTCTCCGTTTTTCTGGGGCGCCAAATAACCAAAATCACCTACAGCACCAACAAAGATGGTACCTTGCTGACTTATAAACAAAGTACGTACAGCTACGCCTTTTGCTATAGGAATCTTTCTCCAATTTTTTCCATCGTATTCCAACACGTTACTGCTATTGCCAAAATACAATACACCACGTTTGTCTTGAACGCAATACCAATTCTGCATAAATGCATTGTATTCTTTTTGAGAGTAGTTTCGAATAGGAAAGCCGTTGTACTGTGCCTTCACAGCACTAACAACAAATAATAAAAGTAGTAGTAGTGTTTTCTTTAGTAGTTTCAATTTTTATATCTTTATTCCAATAATCAATATATCATCCACTTGCTCCAATTCTCCTCGCCACTCTTCTATTGTTTTTTCTAGAATTTCTTTTTGTTCGGAAAATGGTTTATGACAAATAGATAATAACATCTCTTCTAGCTGTTTGTATTTGAATTTTTTTCCTTTCGGTCCACCAAACTGATCTGCATACCCATCGGTAAATAAATAGATAACATCTCCTTCTTGTAATTGCCACTCATGGTTAGTAAATTGCTGCAACTCCTCTCCAATAAAAGCGCCTATTGGAAATTTATCCCCATTTATCTGAACCAATTCTTTTCCGTTTTTTATAATCCAAATTGGATTGTTGGCTCCAGCAAATTCAATTGTCTTTTTAGTATAATTAATTCCGCACAATGCTATGTCCATTCCATCGCGAACGGTTGCTTCCTCTGGATCTTGATTTAATTTTTTAGACAGTTGCTGATTTACCTCATTTAATACCAAAGCGGGCTTTGCTAAACCCAAAGCATTTACTGTTTGAGTTAATAAATTATGCCCAACAATACTCATAAAAGCACCCGGAACACCATGTCCTGTGCAATCTACGGCTGCAATCAAAATTTGATGCCCCCATTTTTCAAGCCAGTAAAAATCTCCACTTACAATATCCTTTGGTTTATATAACACAAAAGAGTTTGGTAGATGTTGTTTAAAGATAACATCGGCAGGAAGTATTGCTTCCTGAATACGTTTTGCATAATAAATACTATCCGTTATATCTTTATTTTTTTCATCAATCTCAGAATATGCTTTTTGCAATTTTTCTTTCTCTGCTTCAAGCTCTTTTGTTCTATTTGCAACCTCTTCTTTTAACCGCGTTCTACTACGCTGTAGATTGTGTTCACGCATTTTAACAAATAGAAAAATAGTAGAAATACCAAGTGCTGTTGTTAAAAAATAAAACCACATTTGTTTCCAAAAAGGTGGAACTATTTCAAAAGAAAAACGAACAGGGTCTCTGTTCCAAACTCCATCGTTGTTTTTAGCAATCAAGATAAATGTATATTTTCCAGGAGGTAAATTAGAATAGGTAGCATTTGTTTCCTTTCCTTCGGGCAACCAATTTTGATCTGCACCTTCCAACATAAATTGATACCTTACTTTGTTAGGAATTGTATGTGAAATTCCAATGAAATCAAATGTAATATGATTTTTGTCGTGTGGCAATTTCAGATTTACTGGTAAACCCTCCAATATACTATCGGAATACTTGTTAAGGTTTACGCTTTCCAGAAACAAGCGAATCCCTGTAATATGCGTTTGAGGTTCAATCTTATTTAATCGTTCTTCTTTGGGATTATAAATGGTTACTCCACCAATGGTCCCTATCCATAATTTCCCATCCTCATTCTTGTAAAATGCATTTTGGTTACATTCAACCCCCATGAATCCTTCTTCTTTGCCATAGTGTTTAATTTCTACTTCGTTACTATTTACGAATTTATAGAGATCGAGTTTATCTATTCCGTTGTTTGTCCCTAACCAAAGATTCCCATCTTCATCAGGTTTAACATAATAAACTGTATTGGAACTTAGACCTTCGTTTTCGGAAATCAAATAAAATTTACTTCCTGTATATACGCACGCTCCCACATCTGTGCTAAACCACATGTATCCAAACTTATCACGAATTATATTTCTAATTTTAGGAAAGCCACCAGGACGAAGTAATGTTTTAAATATTTTACCATCGTATTTCACTATTCGATCGGTAGAACCAAACCATAGATTTCCAACATTGTCTTCATAAATTGCATTAACACCTTCAGAGGACATTCCTTCCTTTTCCCCATAATAAGTAAATGTTTTACCATCAAACTTGTCTAAACCATTTTCATTGGCCATCCAAATATTCCCCTTTTTGTCGCAATAAATAGTTTGGACACGTACACCATGCAAACCATCCTTCAAGTGATAATTTTTAAACTCTTTCCCATCATACACACTTACACCTTGTGCTGATGTTCCCAACCAAATTTTGCCAGCCTTATCCTCACATATGCTCCAAACATTATTAAATGCTAATCCGTTCTTAGATTGGATATAATTTTGTATTGAAATGGAATCATACTTTTCAAATGCTGTTAAATCCAATTTTGAAACTCCACCGCCCCAAGTACCAATCCACATGTTATTTTTACTGTCTTTAAAAAAAGACATTACCGTATTGTTGGCTAAACCATGGGTTTCATTTATATTTTCAAATAACTCATTTCCGTATTTACTAACACCACCACCAAAAGAACCAAACCATAAATTTCCTTCTCTATCTTGTGTAATTCCACAAATCATATTACTGCATAATCCATTTTGTTTGGTAATATGCTTTAACTTTCCATAGGTAATTTTAACAACACCAGAACCAACACCAGCCCATATTGTACCACTAGTATCGGTGAAAAAACGATATACGGTTTCTAAATATGGTTTACCATCAAATTTTAGTGTATCCAACTTTCGATTACCAGAATAGGATTTAGATAGATCATACACATTGATACCACGGTAAGTAGAAATCCATACTTCATTTCCTTTGATTAAAATATCACGGTTTTTCAAATCAATTAATCCATTCTCCTTTGTAAAATGAATCATCTTTTTTCCATCAAAACAAAAAACACCATTCAACAACGTTCCAATCCAAGTATTCCCTGCTTTATCCTGTTGTATAGACCATACTTGAAATGCACCTAAATCAGAATTTCCTACAAAGGGTCTGAAGTTTTTTCCATTGTATATAAAAATACCATCACTAGTTCCAACCCACAGTTCACCATTACTGTATTCATAAATTTTGTGAATTGATTTTTGATCAAGCATCGCATCGCTAATATGCACCAGCTTATTATTCTGGAACTTGTTCAAACCTTTTCCTGTTCCTATCCAGATTGTATTTTTAGAATCCTGAAAAATGTCATAGACACGGTTATTTCTCAGGCCATCTTTTGTATTGTAATTCTGGAATTTATTCCCATTGTATCGGCTAACGCCACCACCATTGGTTGCAAACCAAATTGCACCAGTATTGTCCTGACAGATATCTATAATTTGAGATTGAGGCAGCCCGTCCTCAATGGAAAAATTTTTGAAGTTCATTTGTTGAGCTTTTGAAAAAAGCGCCAACAAAAAAACGGTAGTGAATAAAAGATATTTTTTTAGTAATGGTGTGAGCACAAGAAAATCTTTAAAAACACTACTAAATAAAAGAAAAAACGGCACATGTGCAAGATAAAAATGCTCTTAAACTAATTAAGGACTATAAGCGAATTCCAACTACAAGAATATCATCTACTTGCTCCATATTTCCTTGCCAATCTTTTAAGGTATTTTCAAGAATTTGCTTTTGTTCCAACATTGGTTTATTTGCATTGTTGAGCAACAATTGCTGAAGATTTTTATACTTAAATTTTTTGCCTTTTTCACCACCAAACTGATCTGCAAACCCGTCTGTAAACGTATAAACAATATCGTCTTTTCTTAATCCTAAGGTTTGTTGTGTAAATGGTTTTTGTTGACCGTGGTACATTCCAACAGGCATTTTATCGGCCGAAAACTCCTTCATTTCATTATTACGGTATAACCACAATGGATTATTTGCAGCAGCAAACCGCAACCACATCCCTTTAAAATCATACATACAAAGTGTAGCATCCATCCCATCTCTACCTTCGTTTTCTGAGCCTTCAGGATTTAATGATTGAATAATTTGTGAACGTACATAATCCAAGATCTTATCTGGTGCATCCATCCGTTTCTCAATAATCGCTTCATTCAAATAGGAAATATTTAGTAAACTCATAAATGCACCAGGAACACCATGTCCGGTGCAATCGGCTGTTATCATTACAAATTTACCATCAATTACATTCGCATAATAAAAATCTCCACTCACAATATCTTTTGGTTTATAGAAAATAAAATAATCTGAAATATGCTTTTTCAAAAACGTATCGGATGCCAATAATGCTTGCTGAATGCGTTTTGCATAATGAATACTATCTGTAATTTCTTTGCTTTTTTCTTCTACTAAATCACGCTGACGTTCCACTTCTACTTTCTGAGAAAGAATGATTTCAGCCGATTGTTTTTTCTGTTTGTAGCTTCTAAAAATAAAGAATGACAAGGCGGAAAGCAGTAACAAAGCCAAAATAAAAAACATGATTTGCATGTTTTGCTGCTTCACTTGCAACTCTGATTTTGCCAACTCTTCTTGCTTTAAAGCATTGTCCTTATTCAAATTATCAATCAACAATTGCTTTTTTTCTGTTTCATACTTTGTAGCCAATTCGTTAACCTGCTTGGAGCTTTCTACATTTAAAATTGAGTCTTTTGTAGCAAATAAAAGTTGTTGATAATCAAATGCCTTTTTATAATTTCCTTTAGCTGCATAGCACAAAGCTATTTTTTCATACGAACTTATGATATCTAATTTCGAGTCAATATCAGTAGATATCGCAATACTTTTTTCTAAAAAGGAAAGTGCTTTATCGTATTGCTTTAGTTTATAATAAACCATACCAATTCCATCATAGGAAACTGCTTGGCTTATTTTATCTGAATTTACTGTTGAATAACTTAATGCTTTATTATAATACTCCAAGGCTTGCAACACACTGTCTTTTTTGGATAAAATAATTCCAATATTGTTGAGTGTGCTCGACATGCCTCTGTCCATTTTAATGAGTGCTTTAACATGCATAGATTGACGATAATAGTCAAGTGCTTGATCAAATTTATTTTGATAATCGTATACATTCCCAACGTTGTTTAATGCTGAAGCCATGCCCACCGAATCTTTGTTGAGCGAAAATAATTTCAGTGCTTTTTGTCCATAATTGAGGGCTTCGTCATAATTACGAATCTCTTTGTACATCCCACTCAATCCATTGTAAATATTAGGAAGTGTTTTAGTGTCTTTTATTGACTCTAATAATTTTAATGCTTCAATGTATTGTTGAATTGCTAAATCGTATTTAGAAGTATAATAGTAAATCAAACCAATATTGAAATAGGTTTTTGAAATAGCAATCTTGTCTTTTGTGGTTTTTAAAATGGAAAGCGATTTATTAAAATTGATAAGGCTATTTTCAAAATCACGTTCATAGCCAAAAGCTGTGCCCAAAGCAGCATACAAATCGGAGAGCAACAACTTGTTTTTATTGTTACTATACTTCTTGATTCCAATATTGGCAAACATTTTAGCAGAATCAATATCAATCGATAAATACTCATATGTTAGTTCTGCAAATGCATGCATTTTCAAAGTATCATTCACATTTGCGTTCGATAATTTTTTTAAACTATCAACCACAGGTGTTTGTGCAAATAGCGACTGAAATGCAATTAAAACAAACAGAAGAACCGTATATTTTTTATTTATCCTCATATATTCATCTAAATTAAAGCAAAAATCAATAAGGAAAGACATTAAAGGGCATTAATTCTTCAATAAAAAAGCGTACTTTTGCAGCCTCAAATTTCTGAATAACAATGATTTCAACATCCAATTTATCCTTACGTTATGGCAAACGTGTTTTGTTTGACGAAGTAAGTATTAAGTTTACTCCAGGCAATTGCTACGGTGTTATTGGCGCTAATGGTGCCGGTAAATCTACATTTCTAAAAATTCTTTCAGGGGAAATTGAACCTACCACAGGTCAAGTTTCAATCACTCCTGGCGAACGAATGAGTGTTTTAAAACAAAATCACTTTGAGTTTGATGCTTTCCCTGTTTTACAAACAGTAATGATGGGCAACAAACGCCTTTGGGAAGTAATGGCAGAGAAAGATGCATTGTATGCAAAACCAGATTTTAGTGATGCGGACGGATTAAAAGCTGCAGAACTAGAAGGATTGTTTGCCGAAATGGAAGGCTGGAATGCAGAAAGCGATGCAGCAAACATGTTAAGTGGATTGGGTGTAAAAGAAGAATTACACTCCCGATTAATGAGCGAATTGAGTGGTAAAGAAAAAGTACGCGTATTATTAGCCCAAGCATTGTTTGGAAATCCTGAGATTCTATTACTGGATGAGCCTACCAACGATTTGGATGTGGACACCATAGCTTGGTTAGAAAACTTCTTAGCCGATTTTGAAAACACAGTAATTGTTGTTTCCCATGACCGTCACTTTTTAGATGCAGTGTGTACGCACATTGCAGATATCGATTTTAATAAAATTCAATTATATACTGGAAACTACTCGTTCTGGTACGAATCAAGCCAATTGGCTTTGCGTCAACGCTCCGATCAAAACAAAAAGATGGAAGATAAACGCAAAGAATTACAAGACTTTGTGGAACGCTTTAGTGCCAATGCTTCTAAATCGCGTCAAGCAACTAGCCGTAAAAAGTTATTGGAAAAATTAGTGATTGAAGACATTAAACCAAGTACTCGTAAATACCCTGGTATTATTTTTAAAGCAGAACGCGATTGTGGCGATCAAATTTTAAACATCGAAAACCTTTCTAAATCATCACCTGATGGTGTTCCTTATTTTTCGAATGTAACTTTTACTCTAACAAAAGGTGATAAAGTTGCTATTCTTTCCAAAGAACACATTGCTATCACCAGCTTTTTCCAAATCATTACAGGAGAAGAAAATGCCGACAGTGGTGATTACAACTGGGGAAGTACTATTACCAAATCGTATTTACCAAACGAAAACTCCAGCTACTTTAAAATTGATTATAACTTAATTGATTGGTTACGTCAATATTCTACAGACAAAGATGAAACCTTTGTTCGTGGATTTCTGGGTCGTATGTTGTTTACAGGTGAAGAGACTTTAAAAAAATCGAATGTATTATCAGGAGGAGAAAAAGTACGTTGTATGGTTTCGCGCATGATGTTAACCAATGCCAATTGTTTGATATTGGACGAACCCACAAATCACTTGGACTTAGAGTCGATTACAGCAATCAACAAAGCATTGAAATATTTGAAGCAAG